>PFLF01000093.1 GCA_002784505.1 Candidatus Roizmanbacteria bacterium CG_4_10_14_0_8_um_filter_39_9 | reverse complement strand
TTTCGGCGGCGGAAAGGTGGGGATGAGCGCAGCATATGCTATGCTGCTTCGTGACACCACGAGAAATCTGGTACTTTACGGGCGCAATAAAGATAAGATGCATGGCGAGCAGCTTGAATTTCAGCACAGTCTGACATTTTTAGGAACAACTAATATTAAAGCAACAAATTCCTTTGAAGATGTTGCTGGGAGTGATGTGGTGGTGTTTACTGCAGGAGCCGCCCAAAAACCGGGAGAAAGCAGGCTGGACTTGATGGCAAAAAATACCGAGATAGTTGAATTCTCACTTCCACAGATAATGAAATATGCGCCAAACTGCATTGTGATTATGGTCACCAATCCTGTTGATATTCTTACTTTTAAAGCAAATCAAGTAGTTAGGGCGCCAATCGGACATATCTTCGGAAGCGGAACCTGTCTTGACTCGGCAAGATTCCGATTTTATCTTTCCGAATCATTGAATATTAATCCAAAAAGTATTCACGCATATATCCTTGGAGAACATGGTGACAGTTCATTTCCAACCTATTCCTGTGCCGATATTGGAGGACTCCCCCTTATGGAAATGCCCGGCTTTTCTTTAAAAAAAGCTGAGGAAGCTTATATAAAAGCCCGTGATGCCGCATACGAAATTATTGCGTCAAAAGGGTCTACCTACTATGCGATTGGTGTGGTGGTCAGTCAACTGGTATACGCAGTCCTCAGCAACACAAAACGGGTCTTCCCTGTTTCAACTATGCTCAGCGGTCAATATGGACATAAAAATGTTTCAATTAGTGTGCCGTGCGTCATTGGAAAAAATGGCGTTGAACGGGTTTTGGAAATCCCTCTGTCCTCGGATGAGAAAAGAAAAATGGCACGCTCGGTTGAGATATTGAAGAGCAAGACCGTACTTGGACATCTCAAAAAAGCGTCTGCTTGACAGACGAAACTTCAAAGAGTACCATGATCGTATGGAGCGCACCGCAGAGGATGTGGGAGGAATCATTACGGAGATCGTCGCATCGATTCTTGATATCTTCATTGTTGGCTTGATCGGACTCGGCCTCATGACTAAATAAAAAATTCCTCCTCCGAATCGGAGGAGGAATTTTTCTTTATTAGAAATTAACCTTGCTCAATATCCGCCCATGCCGCCCATTCCCCCCATGCCCGGAGGCATTGAAGGAGCATCTGCTTTCTTTTCTGGGATATCCGTAACCAACGCTTCGGTTGTAAGGATCATTGTCCCTATTGAAACCGCGTTTTGTACCGCTGATCTTACTACCTTCAGTGGATCAATTATTCCCGCCTTAATCATATCGATCGGTTTGGCCATCTCCGCCGTTTCAATCGCAAGGACATCGAATCCATATCCTTTTCCGCTAAACTCTCGCGCTTTTGCGATAAGTTGACCGGGATCAACTCCTGCATTTCGCATAAGTTGCTTGAATGGCTCTTCTATTGCCATCTTAACAATCTCAAATCCGATCATCTCATCTTTGGATGCTTTTCCCATGCTTTTAACATCCATTCGTTGTGAGATGTCAAGTAGTGCAATGGCGCCACCGGAGACAATTCCCTCCTCAAGCGCTGCTTTTGTTGCGGCAACCGCATCAATAACCCGTTCTTTTTTATCTTTCATCTCAACCTCAGTTGCAGCTCCAACATTAATAACAGCTACGCCACCTGATAATTTCGCAAGTCTCTCCTGTAATTTTTCCTTATCAAACTCTGATGTGGATACAAGAATCTCTCTTTTAATCTGTTCGACCCGTCCAGCAATTGCTTTTTTGTCACCTTTCCCCCCAATAATTGAGGTGTTTTCTTTGTCAGATTTAACTTTATCTGCTCGTCCGCAGTCTTCAATCTCTACGCTATCCAGTTTTTTTCCGAGATCCTCAGATATGACTGTTCCTCCCGTGAGAATGGCAATATCGGCAAGCATCTCTTTGCGTCTGTCTCCAAATCCGGGAGCCTTGACAACAAGCGCATTAAATGTTCCTCGCAGTTTATTAACAACTAAGGTCGCAAGAGCTTCGCCTTCAACATCATCGGCCAAGATTACTAAATTTTTTGATACCTTCACAAACTTCTCCAAAAAGGGAAGAAGGTCTGCGATGGCGGTAATTTTTTTGTCGGTAATGAGAATGTACGGATCTTCAACCTCCGCAACCATTTTGTCGGTGTCTGTTGCAAAGTAAGGAGAAGCAAATCCTTTATCAAACTGCATCCCTTCCTTATGATCAACAGAGGTGACAAGCCCTCGTCCTTCCTCAACGGTAATAACGCCGTCTTTTCCACCAACTCGCTTTAATGCGTCGGCAATGAGGGTGCCTAGAGCACTGTCTCCTGCTGAGATTGTCGCAACACTTGCGGCATCGCTTATTGAAATTTTTTTGGAAAGTTTTTTTAATTCTTCGACAACAACAGCGCCCGCCTTCATAAGCCCGCGTCGCATAACCATGGGATTTGCATTTGCGGTAATCATTTTAATTCCTTCGGCAACGATAGCACGTGCGAGAATGGTGGCAGTGGTTGTTCCGTCTCCTGCAATGTCTGCTGTTTTTGAAGCTGCTTCTTTGACAAGTTGCGCACCCATATTTTCAAATGGATCCTCAAGATCTATCTCCTTTGCAACAGAAACTCCATCGTGGACCACATTGGGAGCTCCCCATTTTTTATCCAGTCCAACATTGCGGCCTTTTGGGCCGAGAGTTGTTGCAACTGCATCGGTTAACTGATTAACACCTGAAAGTAGTTTTGTACGTGCGTCTGCTCCGTATTTGATTTGTTTTGCCATAGGTTTTATGTATCTAATTAATAATTATTACTCGACAATTGCCATAACATCTTTTTGCTCAACCAAAAGCCACTCTTCTGTCCCAACTTTTATTTCATTGCCGCCCCATTTTTTATACATGACCTTCTCTCCGACCTTAACCATCATGGGGTTCAATTTACCTTGATCATTAACAGATCCGGGTCCAACCGCCATAACCTCACCGGCTTGCGGTTTCTCTTTTACATTATCAGGAAGTACGATACCTGATGGAGTGACTTCTTCTGAAGCCAATGGTTTGATAAGAACGTAATCAAAAAGGGGTTTAATGGTCGAACCTTTTTGTTTTGACATAGATTTTTAATAAAAAAACTTGTAAGATGAAATAATAATTTGGATAGTACTAATTTATAAAATATTTTTCATTTTGTCAAGTGGATAATTTGTCTGCTAATCAAAATCAGCCCCAGAATAGCCTATCAGAAATAGATAAATTGCGTCAACAATTGCAGTCTGCCAAGTTGCCTGCTAATCTTCATGACAAGGCACTCCAACAGATTGAACGCATAAATCTTACCCTAAAATATGGAGGAAGTATGACTCAACTGGATATTACCGCAAAGTATATTGATTGGATCACTCATATCCCCTGGGAAACAAAATCAGAGGATACGCTGGACATAAATAAAGCAAAGGCGTTTTTAGATAATAACCACTTCGGTCTCGAAGCAATTAAAAGAAGAGTTCTCGAATATTTATCAGTTCTTGCCCTGCAGAAAAAAATGACCCCGGGAAGCGCACTTCATGCTTCAAATCTTTTTTTTGTCGGATTAGCCGGTACCGGAAAAACAACATTTGCAAAGTCGATTGCTGAAGCTATGGGAAGAAAACTGGTACGGATTCCGTTTGGCGGACTGTCCTCAGCGCTTGACCTACGTGGCCAGTCAAAAACATCGCCTGAAGCTGAGCCTGGTATGGTTGTCCGGGCACTGCGACGTGCGGGGACAAGAAATCCTGTCATCCTTCTTGATGAGCTTGACCGCTGTACCCCTGAATCACGATCATCAATTATGGGAGTACTTATTGAGCTTCTTGACCCCGAGCAAAACTCTGGGTATGTGGATTATTTTATTGATTATCCCATAGACCTTTCTCAATGTTTATTTGTTGCAACCGCCAATAACACGAATACTATTGCAACGGCTGTCATGGATCGACTTGAACTCATTCAAATGCCCTCCTATAACGATGAAGAAAAGATACAGATCGGAAAACGGTTTGTTCTTGCACGCTTTATGAAAGAGTCGGGGTTAACACCGGAACAGTTGACTATTGAGGATGGAGTGTGGACAAAGATGGTGCGCCCCTTAGGATTTGAACCGGGAATCCGTTCACTTGAGCGGGAGATTGAAGGAATAGTCCGTAAGGTTGCATACAAAATCGTCTCAGGACAAGGCGCCGCATTCACCGTAACCGAGGAAAACATGAAAGAGTTTGTGAGTTAAATTATTGAATAGCTTATCCGCGTATTTCCGCTTTTTGATTTTATTTTTTCAATCTTCATTCCCCCCACTTCTTCCGTATTATTGACATGCGTTCCTCCACAGGGATGCGCTTTATACTCCCCTATTTTTTCAACGCGGATTGGTTTGTCATGGGCAAGATAATCGGGAACAAAGTCACAAAGATCCTTTAATTCATCGTAGGTGACTTGCTTTGCCGTCATGGGTAATTTTAACTGGATAAGTCGATTTACTTCAGCTTCAATTTTCGATTTTAATTCTTCTTTCTGCGCTTCATCCATAAGTCCTATATATTCAACATATGCGCCATCCGGAAAATGATATCCTTTTGCAGGGGTAAGTGATAATCCGAGATTTTTTATCGCAACATCAATGAGATGTCCTGCAGTATGATTTCTCCGGTTAAATTTTCTTCGCTCGCCATCAACATGTAGCGTTACCTGCGCTCCTTTTTCAATAACTCCCTGAGTGAATTTCCCTATGTGATAAACATTACCATCCTTAAACCGAACTTCTTCGACACTAAATACATTTCCCTCTTGTGTAATGGTTCCTAAATCATATGGTTGCCCACCTCCTTGAGGATAAAATATGGTCTGATCTAATATGAGAGCCGTCTTTCCGCCTTCAGTTTGAATAATATCAATATAGATAGCAGAGTCTTGTAGCTTATAGGAGTCATCCATATAGAGTAGCTCTGTCGCCTGGATCATATATATATCATTATATCACTCGTCTTTTTCAATCTCAAAATAACTCATCTCGTTCCCTTTCTCAATGACTGCTTTGTAAGAGATAACCTTATTATTATTCGAACAAATATGAGGAACGACGTGTTTTAATTCGGCAAGAAGCGTGGGAAGAGTGCATATTTCCTGTTCGGTAAGCCAGACAAATTCGCCATCTTCAATTTTTGGTTTAAGTGTTCCGCCTGCATAGTCAGCAAGAAGAAGATGAAAATAAAATTCCTCATTTAATTCCTTTAAAAATGCATTGCCATGGGCTCTAATCCTTATATTTGTTATTTCAAGCCCCGTCTCTTCCCGTACCTCTCGTCTCGCACATGCGAACAACCCCTCATTAAACTCTCGGTGTCCTCCAGGAGCCATCCACACATTAGGAAGAATCCGTTTGGAAGGGCTTCGATGCAGCATTAAATATTTATCTCCTTTTTTTACAAAACATTCAAGAGTAACGGCTATTGTTCTTGCCATATCACATTATATACAACTTTCCTGACTCAATTATTTAAATAATTGAGTCATCACTTAAACATGTTTGAGCTGAACTTTGCAAACTCAAAGAACATAAATGAGAAAAGTAAAACCATGATAAATGGCGCAATAATTGAAAGATAGTTTTTCTTTCCCGGTTTATATCCTCTTAAAAGAAGTGAATTGGTTACAACCGAAATTGATGATAATGCCATAGCTAGACCTGCAAGTTCTGGTTTAAGAACGAGACCTAGGCTGGCAAATACTCGTGCTGCAACCGGTATACCCATCACGTTATAAAACAACGCAAAAAACATATTCTGTTTAATCTTATTCATGGTGGTTTTTGAAAGATCAATTGCGTTTGCAACGTCGCGTAAATCATTTTTAATGATGACTATTCCTCCCGCTTCCATTGCCACATCTGTTCCTGACCCCATCGCAATTCCAAGGTCGGCTTGGGCCAAAGCAGGAGCATCGTTGATACCGTCTCCCACCATCGCAACCTTCCTACCTTCATCTTGAAGTTTCTTCACATTTTTTGCTTTATCTTCAGGTAATATTTCTGCCAAAACATTCGTAATTCCCACCTGCAAAGCAATTGCTTTTGCGGTTTTCGCATTATCTCCCGTTATCATATATACCTCTATTCCGAGTTTTTTTAGTTTTTCGGCAGCTTCTCTTGATGTTTCCTTTACCGTATCCGCAACTCCAATAAGTCCAAGAATGTCTGTTCTATTTGCAAGTATCATTACGGTTTTGCCTTGCTCTTCAAGGCGACTCATCTTGCGATCAATTTTTTCAATCGATAGACCTACCACATCTTTGATGAGTTTTCTATTTCCAAAATAATATGTTATATTTTCAAGATTTCCTTGCACGCCATGTCCCGGAATAGCTTTAAACCCTTCAACAGTACTTAATCCAAGTCCTTCTTCATCAGCATATTGATAAATTGCCTCAGCTAGTGGATGTTCTGATTGCTTCTCAAGAGATGCTGCGATTGAAAGCACTTCATCCTCATCAAGATCCTTAAAGCTTAATGTATCGGTTACTTCGGGCTTTCCTTTAGTGAGGGTTCCTGTTTTATCAAACACGATCGCGTTAATCTTACACGCACTTTCAAGCGGCTCTCCACCCTTAATTAACATGCCATATTCTGCTCCTTTTCCCGTACCAACCATAATTGCCGTTGGAGTTGCAAGTCCAAGAGCACAGGGACACGCGATAACAATAACCGCAGTAAATGCCATTAATGCAAATGAGAGTGTTGCTCCCAAGAAGAAATACCAGATTACAAATGTCAAAATGGCAATGACGAT
>PFLF01000094.1 GCA_002784505.1 Candidatus Roizmanbacteria bacterium CG_4_10_14_0_8_um_filter_39_9 | reverse complement strand
TGTCTCGATTAATGGTCTTGAAGGTGCTTTTCGGGTAAGTGGAGCTCCAACTTTTCGGACATTTGGCATTCTTGCTTCCCCACTTAAATTCATATCCGTTGAGTTGTCCCGATACTTCTTCAACATAGTCTAGTTCTGCGCCGGTATGAAGTCGCCAAAAGTAAGGTGTGGTTTGCTCTTGTTGATATGCATTATGCTTCATACGCTCAACAATAAGAAAATTTTCCCAAAGTTGTCCCACATCATTTCGTTCGCCAAGCGGCTTGACCATATCAATGATACTGTTGCGAATTCCCAAATCATAAAAGTAAATTTTGTCCATCTTTGAAACTTCCTTCCGGAGATTGCGGCTTAATCCCCGCAGTCTAAATAAGACATATGACTTCTCAAGAAGATCAATATAATGGGCAATAGTATCTTTACTCATTCCTATAATTGATCCGAGCTCACTCAACGATACTTCATTCCCCATCTGAAAAGCAAGAAGCTTGAGAAGGTCTCGCAATTTTTCCGAATTGCGGATTTGAGCTATTTTAAGAACATCTTTAAATAAATATGAATTGCATAAATTGTTCAGATGTTTTTTGCGTTCATCATAGGATTGAATTTGAAATAATTCGGGGTACGACCCATATATAAGCCTGTCTTCAAGCTGATTATTGAGCTCGTTCTCATTCATCGTCCCTTTCAATTCGCTAAACGAAATAGGAAATAGTTCATACGACCAATATCTTCCGGTTAATGGTTCCGTTACTTTGTTCGAAAGATTAAATGATGACGATCCCGTGACCATAACTTTTATCTCAGAAATATGATCGTGAATCAATTTAAGATTCGTACCAATATGCGGTATTTGCTGAGCCTCATCAATGACTAACAAATCATATCCGGAAGTGAACGATCTTATTTTTTCGACATCTTTGCTTCCCAATATATCCAAATGCTTCGATTCATCTGCGTCAATTTTTAATGTTCGAAGGGGACTACCTTTGAGAATATGGTTAATCAGGGTAGTTTTTCCCACCTGTCGTGGCCCATACAGAATAATAACTTTTGAAGATGACACAAGGTGCGACGCTATTTGTTTTGAAGGTAGTCGTTCAATATACATACCTTCATGTTACCTTGTTATTTTGCGGATGTCAAGTGGTATTGGCGCCATTTCCGCTAACATATTAGCGATAATTGCGCTATTTAGCCTTATTTTGTGCCTTTAGCCCCGCCTGACAAAAAAACCATGATGTGTACATCATTACCCAGATCTTCAGCAAAAAGGAGTATACTACACTCATGGATATCCCTCAATCGCTTCACCATTTTTTTTGGGATGTGGAGGTGGAAAAACTCGATCCTGAAAAGAAGCCGTATTTCGTCATTAATAGATTATTAGATAAGGGTAATGTTGAAGCGGTTAAGTGGGTGAGAAAAAATTATACTGACAAAACAATAGAGAGCGCTATTACAACGCTTCGTGATTTTAGTCCAAAAGTTGCTCGATTTTGGGCACTGTATTTAAAAATTCCTGAAAAAGACGTGGTATGTTTGCAACAGCCCTATCGAAAGATGCGCAAGATGCATTGGCCTTATTAGGTAAAACACGGCTTCTCCCTAAGGACACATATCTTGCTGGAGGTTCCGCCTTGGCTCTTCATTATAATCATCGGATTTCTATTGATTTTGATTTTTTTACCCCTACACATTTTGTTGGAAAAGAAATCATTCAAGAGTTGAATAAAGTAGGAGTATTTGAACTACAAGAAACTGCAGAAAGAGATACGTTACTTGGCCTTTTTAACAAGGTTAAATTTAGCCTCTTTCTCTATGAGTACCCGCTCATTTTAAAACCTGTTTTATTTTTAGATGTCCCAATTGTGAGCCCAGAAGATATTGCAGCAATGAAATTATCCGCAGTAATGGACCGGGGAACAAAAAAAGACTTTATAGATCTTTATTTTTTATCAATAAAGGGTGTCTCTGTTGGAAAAGGATTTGAGTATTATGAAACGAAATATAAGGCATTAGCAAATAATGTATATAGTTTGGTTAAAGCACTCGCCTATTTTGATGATGCTGAAAAAATGGGAATGCCGGATATGATAGTTAAAATTGACTGGGAAGAAATAAAAGAATTTTTCCGAAAAGAAGCGGTGTCGTTGGCGGAAAAGTATTTAAAATAGCCTCATTTCACTCCTTTTGCCCTTCCCAACAAGAAATCATAAAAATTGTCTTTATTTATCAACCTCACATCAGAGTTCATATATGTATCTAAAAACTCTTGAGGCTTTTTAAAAGTGTCTTTATTCCACTTCAATTCGTATCCATGAAGCTTTCCATTTGATTCTTCAACATAATCAATCTCTTTTTGATCGTGCGTTCGCCAGAAAAATGTATTACTTGAAATTTGGTTATAGCGAAGATATTTAAGCCTTTCGATGATGATATAATTTTCCCATAACGCGCCAACATCATCTCGAAGGTGAAGTGGATTATACCGAGCGATGAGACTGTTTCTGATTCCTAAATCATAAAAATATATTTTTTGCTTTTTCCCTATTTCTTTTCGGAGATTACGACTGAATGAGCGCAGTCGCAAAATAACAAAGGCTTTTTCGAGTAAGTCCAAATATCTCTCAATTGTCTTTCTCCCCGTCGAAAGTGTAACTGCCAACTCATTCATCGAAACTTCGTTTCCGATCTGAAGCGCAAGGAGCTGGACTAAGTTGATAAGGAGGGTGGATTTTTTAATCTGTTCATGTTCGAGCACATCCTGAAAGAGATATTTGCTGGTGATATTGTCCAGGAGAACTTTGGCGACTTTTTCAGAATTATTAATAATCTCCGGATATGACCCAAAACGAAGAAGTGATTCTAGTTTTCCTTGTAAGTCAAGTCGTGAGTGGGATTGATTTAACTCCTGAAGTGATAACGGAAAAAGTGTGAATTCAAGTGCTCTTCCCGTTAAAGGCTCGCTGATTTTATTTGAAAGATCGAAGCTTGATGACCCGGTTGCAATAATTTGTACCTTAGGATATGTGTCATGAAAGATCTTAAGAATGAGTCCAATATTAGATATTTTTTGTGCTTCATCAAGAACAACAAATTGAGATTTTCCGAAGAGACTATATAGCCCTTGCGGGTCTTGCTTTTGTAATGCCTGCTGCACCCCCAATATTTCACAATTAAAATAGTCCTGCGGTTTCCCATACCGAGACAGTATCGACTTTACGAGAGTTGTCTTCCCAACCTGACGAGGCCCATAAATAATTAAGATTTTCCCTTTACCGATCCAGCCGTCAATTGTTTTCTCTATGCTTCTTCGGTACTGCATATTGTGCCTGAAGTATCAATATTTAACCTAATTTTGATACTTATGTAACAATATTACACTAAGGATCTCTACTTGTCAAGTGTGCCTGTATCCTCCACCCCCGCCACGACAAAGTCGGCGAAGTTGAAGTTTGAGGTTGCCATATTCAAGGATTTGCCCGCCGAGATAACCTGCTCCTGGCCAAAAACAAACTGATTCCCGGTTTTTTGCCCCTTTATGCGCGCTTTTATCGTGATGTAGTTTCGTGAAGCAATAAGCTCAGGATTAATCGTATTCCACTCTGCTATGTTGAGGTCTGATGATTCGCTCATGGTTTTATCAAGAACTTCAAATACCTTCTCTTTTCCGTCAAAGTAATTATCCCCAATTTGTATAGCATCATATTCCCAAGGATATCCATATTTTTTTGTGAGATATACTATCTTTTCAGAATAATTAGTTATGATCGGTTTCGTTGATAATTGAATCACTGTTCCTGAAAACTGTACGCCGGGAAACTCAAAATCGATAGGGGACGCAACGCCGACTGTTGAGCGTTTATAGTTATATTTGCCCCCGCTTCCCAGTTTTGAGACCTTTAATTTCGCCGTAATATATACATCAAACTGCCCACTGCCGTACCACGGGTACATCAACACCTCGGTAATCTTCGCGGTAGGTACACCGGTCAGGTCTTTTTCCTCAGAGGCATGGATAAGAGCATTAACAAACCATTGGGTTGGCTTATTGGTATTTGCCCACCACAGGCCTTGTCCCACCTTTACCCGGACATAAATATAGGTTGGCTTGGCAATGAAAAGCTTATAAACGGATACCACCCCCACAAACCCGACACACAGAACAAGAATGGTGATGAAATAGTTGGTAACGGCAAATTTCCATACTGCAGAAATAAAAGGGGTTGATTTTTTTTGATAGCGAGCCATATGAGATGCATTATACCTTACATTTCAAACCAGGGAAGCATTAATATATTATCAGCAATCTTTTGTTTTGTAGACGACTGAGATATAACGTACCCACCGTGGGGAGTAATGGAGGTATAATCAATAAGAAACTGACTCAAACCTTTGATTTCACCCGGTCTTACAGATGATCCCGCCTTAATTTCGATAGGAATAACATACTCTCCGCAATCAATGATACAGTCAACCTCAGCACCGCCGGATGTGCGCCAATAATAAAGTTTGTATTGTTTGTTAAGAGCTCTTATACGACGCAAAAGTTCCAAAATTACAAAATGCTCAAATAATACTCCTTTTTGAGCAGCTATTATCCCCGCCTCAAGAGGAAATCGGGCAAGGGCATTACGTACGCCAATATCAAAATAATAGTATCTCGGTGCCGATAGAATTCTCTTACGAGCATTTTTCTTGAAAGGATCAATCCGCTCAACAATAAGAGTGTCTTCCAGTATTTGATAATAGCTTTTGATTGTGGGAAGGCTCACTCCCGATTCAAATGAAGGTTTTGTCAGATTAAGATTTTTTCCTGATTCTTGAGCGGAGAGTTCAAGAAAATGCGCAAATGAACCGATCTTTCGACTGATTGATTCTGCTCTAATTTCTTCTTCTAAGTAGATATGTGAATATGATTGAAGCAGGTCTGCCCTTATCTCAGGCGGTGCTTGGATCAATAAAGGAAG
>PFLF01000014.1:3780-5130 GCA_002784505.1 Candidatus Roizmanbacteria bacterium CG_4_10_14_0_8_um_filter_39_9 | reverse complement strand
GAGGAAGTTCCGGCAAATGTCCTTAAAGCTTTGATCGAAAAAAAGTAACATGAAAACGCTTATCTTTTCAGACACACATCTGAGCAGTACGTTTGAAGAGAAGAAGTATCAACATCTGCAAAAACTCATTCGAGAAGTGGATCGTGTCATCATCAACGGAGATTTTTGGGATGGATATCTTACGAATTTTGATGCGTTCATTCATTCAAAATGGAACAGTCTATTCCCTCTTCTTAAAAAAAAGCAGACTGTCTATATTTATGGGAATCATGACCAGAAAACATTCTCCGATGAACGGGTGAGTTTGTTTTCCATAAAGCAGCTGGATCAATACACTCTTATAAGTAATGGAATTGAGTACCATATCGAACATGGCAACCGTCTAATTCCCTCAATTGATGATATATTTTATCAACCAAAAAAATTAATATATATTGAGACACTTTTGTTTTCTTATTATGAAGAATTTATAACCCATGTTTTTAAACATTCCTCCCGTATCTGGGGGGTTCTATTAAACAATAAATTAAAAAGAGACAGCAAAAAACACGGCATCTTTTATATATACGGCCATATTCATTTTGCTGAGTTTGACCTGAAAAATAACTTTGCCGTCTCGGGTATTTTTCAATTTGGTCTTGCACAGTATATTCTTATTGAAGACGGTTGTATCATTCCAAAGAGCGAGTGGTATGGGTAATGCTCCTCTTCCCACCACATTTTACTTTTCGCCTTACCTACTATCCGTAGCGCGGCTCAAAGAGCAATTGTTGGCGGGTGCGCGAATTTAAGAAATATTTTTAAAATTCGCTTGACAAAGTGAACAAATGTTTACTACAATGGTAAACAATCGTTTACTCATGTCATCCCCGCGCAGGCGGGGATCCAAACTAATAATACAAATTAAACACATATCATATGGGAGAAATCGATCGGCTTGGGTCAATCAAAAAATTTTATCGCAAGCATAAACGCCTCCCCTCGTATGCCGAGATGTTAAAGCTCTTTGGAATAGCCTCAAAAAATGCTATTTTTAAAATCGTAGGCAAATGGATCGAAGAGGGAGTTTTAAAAAAAGAATTAGGTAAACTGGTGCCCACAACCCAGTTTTTTGCCATTCCCCTTCTGGGTAATATCCGCGCAGGATTCCCTATATTGGCTGAAGAAAATAAAGATTACGTTTCGCTGGACGATTATCTTATTGAAGATCCGCAGGCTTCATTTCTCCTGAAGGTTAGTGGAGATTCTTTGGAGGGTATCGGAATTTTTGAGGGAGATATTGTGATTATCCTCCGTAAAAAAGAGGCACGCCTTGGAGCAGTTGTCCTGGCACAAATTGATAAAGAATGG
>PFLF01000014.1:0-3749 GCA_002784505.1 Candidatus Roizmanbacteria bacterium CG_4_10_14_0_8_um_filter_39_9 | reverse complement strand
ATCGAACTGTGTATTTATCGGCCGCCAATCCGAAGTACCCCTCTTTTTATCCGAAAGAAGAATTACAGATTTTTGGAATTGTCAAAGCTGTTGTACGGAAATTTAACTAATCATTAATACACGGTGCAGCAGGGTAGATTTTTTTAATGTCACCACTTTACGTTATGCCAACCCGTGATGAACTAAGACTTTTTCGCATTGGTGACTTAAAAAAAGATACCTGCGAACCGTGAAACAAACATGTTCTCAATCCATTCTTGGCCCCAGGTAATATTACACGTTGATGGAGATGCTTTTTTTGCATCGGTAATGCAAGCTGCCCGTCCTCATCTGAAGGGCAAACCTGTTATTACCGGGCATGAACGCGGGATTGCAACGGCCATATCGTATGAAGCAAAAAAATATGGGGTGAAGCGAGGCATGACTCTTTCGGAGATAAAAAAATTATGCCCCACCTGCCATTTTGTAGAATCCGACTACGAGCTATTCTCCCTATTTTCAAAACGGATGTTTGAAATAATAAAACAATTTAGTCCCGTTATTGAGGAATACTCAATTGATGAAGGGTTTGTTGACTTGAAAGGACTACAGAGACCGCTTCACATGAACTATGAAGCAATAGGTAAAAAAATGAAGGAAACTATTGAGTCGAATTTAGGAATCACGGTCTCGGTCGGAATCTCACTTACCAAGTCACTTGCCAAGCTTGCATCAAACTTCAAGAAACCATCCGGACTCACCGTTATTCAGGGACCGGATATTGAATCATTCCTTGTGAAAATCCCTATCCAAAAAGTGTGGGGCATCGGGCCACAAACAGCAGCCTATCTTCAAAAATGGGGAGTAAAAACAGCGTTTGATTTTGTGAGTCAAACCCAAGGATTTATTACCAAACATCTGAGTAAGCCCTTTTTTGAGATCTGGCAGGAACTTCAGGGAAAGCAAATGTATGCAATAAATCCTGAGGCAAAAACTACCTACTCATCCATTTCAAAGACACAGACTTTCTATCCTCCAACTTCCGATAAAAACATTTTATGGTCACGCCTTCTTATTCATATTGAAGACGCCTTCAATAAAGCTAGAAGATATCATTATGCCGTCGGATCATTGTTCATATTTCTTAAAACGCAGGAATTTCGCTATCATGGCCGAGAAATAAAGTTAGCATCCAAAACAAGCTATCCGGCGCTCGTAAGAGATGAAATAAAACAAGCGTTTGAAAAAATATATCAGCCCCAGATACTGTACCGTACAACCGGCTGCACTATCAGTGATCTTGTAGAAAATAAGGCAGTACAGGAAACATTGTTTCAGAATAGTTCTGCACAAAATAAAATGGAAAAAATCTATCCCCTTCTGGATGCAAAAAAAATTAGTTTTGGGACCTGTTTATATGATAAAACGACTCTTTCCCACGAAAAAAAGGAAATAAAACCATCTATCCCCTACTTATCCCTCAAGAGCTTGGGTTAATGGACACTCGTCATGATTGTGTTTTCGGGCTGTGCAGTATTTCCGCCCGTATGCAATCGTCAGATAGGTAAAGCGAAACCACTCCTCACGAGGCAGGAGCTTCATGAGGTCTTTTTCTATTTTGTTTGGATCTTTTTGTTTCGTTAACCCCCAGAGGCGGCTGAGCCGAATGACATGGGTATCAACGGCAATGCCAACAATTACGCCATATGCATTCCCGAGGACTACGTTGGCGCTCTTACGCGCAACACCGGGCAAGGTAAGAAGCTCCCTCATGGATGCAGGAACTTTTCCGTTAAATCTATTCGTAATGATCTTCGCCGAGGCTAAAATATGTTTTGCTTTATTATGGTAAAAACCGGTTGAATGGATGTCTTTTTCAAATTCTGCTTTGTCCGCACGAACATAGTCGTTTAACGTCTTATACTTTTTGAATAGTTTGGCAGTAACTTTATTCACCATCTTATCGGTACACTGTGCAGATAGTATTACCGCAACCAGAAGCTCCCAGTTATTGCCGTAATTCAAAACTATTTTGGCATGAGGAAATAAGCTTTTTAATGTTTTAAGAATGATTGCTGCCCTTTGTTTTTTTGTACGGTTATTACCTGATTGCATATATATTATTTTCAATAGAAACAAATTTTTCCTTGATAAGCCCGTTTAGTATAGTTATTGCTTTCTGGGAGTCTATAGCGAGTGCTGATAATATCTGTTCTTTTGATAATTGAGTTTTAAGTAGCAACCTGAGAATTTTTCCCCGCACTTGACGGTCTGATCCTGTAAAAGATGATTGAGTGGAATAGTGTTTGCTTCGTTTATTGGGATTTTCAATGGTTTTCGCCAAATGGGCCCCATAGTCCATAAGTGCAAAATACCATTCACGGGAATTCTTACGATCAAGCGTATCTTCGACGAGTGGTAAAATGTCTTTGTCATCAATATTTGTTTCATCCTTAAAAAAGTGATGGAGAAAAACGCGTCTTATGTTTGTCTCAATAAAAACAACGGGTTTATTGAAAGCGAAGGCAGTAATTGATGCGGCGGTTGCAGCCCCAATCCCCGGCAAGGTGTCAAGAGTCTCCAGATCTTCTGGAAGTACGCCGTTAAATTTCTTAACGACAGTCTCGGCAGTCCGTTTCAAATATAATGCGCGCCGGTTATACCCCATCCCAACCCATGCTGACAAAGCATCTTTTGTGGATGCCGACGCCAAACGTTCCCAATGGGGAAATTGATGAATAAATAGGGGATATTTTATGAGGACTCTTGCTACTTGTGTTTGCTGTAGCATCACTTCAGAAACCAAAATGGAGTAGGGATCCTGTGTTTCGCGCCACGGCATTGCCCTCTTGTTTTTTGAATAATACTCATAAACAGTCCGCTTGAACTGCGCAAGTCTTGATTTGTTAATCTTCACCCGTTAATTATATCAAGCTTACTTCAACCACTCGATATAATCACATCCCGTCGCCATGTGATTCTCTTTGTCCCAACCCGACGTTGAGCATTTTTTCATTCTTTTGCCAGACGCCGTTTCCATTTTAACCAGATGGTTTTGGCATTTGGGACAGACTTCATCAAGCTCTTCTACTTTTGGCTTAATCCATTCAAAAAAATCACATCCTGATGCCGTCTTTGTTTTGGGATCCCAACTGTTTGTTGAGCATTTTTTCATTTTCTTGTTGAAGCGGGTCATGGTGATAAGAAGCGGAGCGCCGCATTTGGGGCATTTTTCATCAAGTGTTTCCGGTTCATAGGGCAACCATTTTATAAAATCACAACCTTCTGTTGTGTTTGTATCTCTGTTCCAAACTCCCGTTGAACACCTCTGAAGGCGTTTACCTGATTTGGTTGTAACGATCTCTGATAAAGCAGCTCCACATTTTGGACATTTATTTGCGTCTTCCATATATATTCAAAATATAAAATAATAATTACAAACACAATAGCATATAAGCCACAATTCATTAAGTATATCTCATTATGATGCTTTTTTATTGATGAATGTACTCTCAACTCATTTCTTTCTTATCAAATATGACCACTTTTATACGATCGTACTAAAGTGGTAGTATATTTACTATTTCTTTTCAGACTTTGAACACGTATCCGCTTTTATATATCCGGCCGCATTTGCTTTTTTTTCAGAACAAAGCCACTCCTCACCAAGATGGATATTAAGTAATAACGAGATAAAAAATCCCATACCGATAATTATTTTAAATAAGCCCATATATTATTTATATATCTCGTGAGTGCCCACGTCAATA
>PFLF01000103.1 GCA_002784505.1 Candidatus Roizmanbacteria bacterium CG_4_10_14_0_8_um_filter_39_9 | reverse complement strand
GGCGTGCCGGAGTGGGGGAGTCTGCAGATAAATTCCTCTTGACACGATTGTAGATTTGGTATATATTAATACTGAATATGCAATCGTATAGCACAACAAATATTCTGCTTGATTTAAAACAAAAGGGGATATCATTATTTACCCTTAATGATTTTAGTCGGATATTCTCCATAACCAACAGAAACTCACTTTCTAAAAGAATTCAATCTCTTGAGCAAAAAAAACTCATTCGGCGCCTCATTAACGGGAAATATGCGCTTTCCATTTCTCCTGTCAGTGAATTTAAAATAGCCCAGTTTATCCTTTCCCCATCATATATATCACTCGAATCAGCGCTTTCATTTTATGGCATAATAACCGGTTTTCCTTACAGCATTACCTCTGTCACAACAAAGGCAACAAAAACATATGTTGTTGATAAAAAGGGATTTACGTATTCGCATATCAGTCCAGTATTGCTATGGGGATACGAAAGGCGGGAAGATTTTTTAATTGCAACAAAAGAGAAGGCAATTCTAGACTATTGCTACTTATCGATCAAAGGGATCAAGGCACCGCTTGACTTTGAAGAACTTGATACGACCGGACTTAATAAAAAACTATTTTTAGAGTATGCACACCGTTTTGGTGATAAAAGATTACTCAAAATTAGCAAACAACTATGATGACACAGAGCCAAATTGCAGAGCTTTCCCATTATTATCATATCGATGAATTTACTATACGCCGCGAGCATATACAGATTCTTTTCTTAAATAGCTTATATCAACAGTCAGAAGCAGGGCAGATCTATTTTAAAGGAGGAACAGCACTTCGGCTATTATATCAATTTACCCGATTTTCTGAAGATTTGGATTTTACCACATCATACAGTCACGAGAAGATAAAAAAAATATTATCGGATGTTGAAGCATCGCTTCAGTATGATTTACCGGGTTTGCAGATAATCCTTTTATACGCAGGCACAAAAGGGGTTCGATACCGCATAAAATATGAGGCTCCAGACTTCAAATATCCGTTTGTTATCCGTCTTGATCTGTCCGGCGGAAAAATATACGAGCCTCCTGAGACAACAGTTCTTAGCACCCGTTTTCCCGTTGGGCAACTTCCCATCATTACCCATCTGGCAAAAAAAGAGATGTTTGCAGAAAAAATCTGTGCGTTATATGAAAGAAGTAAAGGGAGAGATTTTTTTGATGCATGGTATCTCCTCAAAAATGGGGAGCAACCGGACTGGATTTTGATAAAAAAGAAATTACACGAAGTAAAAAATAACTTCAAACAGAGCGTATTGTTAAAAAAAATAGTGTCATTTCCAGACAGGCAGTTACAGCAGGATCTTGCTCAGTTCTTGCCCAGAACCCAGAAGAAAACAATTCCTCTTATCAAAAAGGAACTAATGCAATTGCTTACCTGTCTGTCAAAACAAGATTAACCATACTCCTTTCATCCAAATGCTCAAAATATAGCAGTTCATGGGAGGGTGCCGGAGTGGGGGAATATTTTCTTTTGACAAACCGGAACGTTTATTCTAGAATTAGTAATATTATTTACTAATTCCGGAATACAATGAATATTGTCAGTCTTAAAGCAAAGCTAGAACTGTTTCCCTACTATACAAAGCAAAACCTGAGCCTTTCTCTTGGGAATAATGGGGAGAACCTAAATTATTGGATTAAAAAACTCCTCAAACAGAACATTCTTATTCCTCTCAAAAAAGGGTTATACGTTTCATCGTTTTACTTAGATAAGGTCAAAGAGAGAAAGCAGACAGAGTCATATTTGGAATATTTAGCCTCCGTTATTCGTTTTCCTTCCTATGTTTCTCTTGAATATGCTCTTTCTAAATACGGCATAATACCTGAGGCAGTCTATACCATCACCTCTGTTTCGCAGAAAACAACCAGAGATTATAAATCACCCATTACCTCCTTTTCATATCGAACATTAAAAGAATCCTTGTATACTGGTTTTGCCAAAAAAATCTATCTGAATAATACGTACCAAATAGCAACCCCATCCAAAGCTCTATTTGATTATCTCTATCTCAAACCGTTTATTGATGCGAAAGAAATAAATCAGTTTTTGTTAAACACGGGAAGAATAAATTGGCAGATTCTTGACTTGAAAGCAAAACAGCAATTCCATTATTATGTAGAACAATCAGGTTCAAAAAAAATGAAAACAATATTTTCCTTTTTAAAATCACACTTCTTATTATGAACCCCCTTTATCAAAGGAATCTTATTAAAGAAGAGCTACAGGATGTTATTCTCAACTTCATCTACAATAATGAAAAGTACAAAGAGCTTGTTTTTACGGGAGGGACCTGTTTACGGAAATTATATAGTCTTCCAAGGCTTTCTGAGGATCTGGATTTTGATTATTCAGGTTCGTTTGACGTCAATGTTTTTGCGACCGAGATACAGGGCTATTTAGTTTCTCAAAAACGGTTATTTCCTGTTGAGATAAAGATCGCAAATAATAGGAGGACCGTATTTATCAAATTTATTCAAAAAAATAAAGAGGTAATCTTTGTAAGATGCGATTTTTCCTCAAACAAGATAAAAGTAGGTGAAAAAGAAGTGAATCCTTACTATGGAGAAAAATATAATTTCTTCATTGCAAATTATAATCTAAAAACCCTTTTCACTCATAAAATAAGGGCATTTCTGGAGCGGGTATATTTTAAAGGGGCCTCACAAAAAACGTCTTTTAAGGGGAGAGATTTATTCGATATTGTCTGGTTTATTCAGTTTTCTGCCAAAAACCGATTTGAATTAAAACCCGACTGGGGGAAGTTGGAGAGTGAATTGAAAAAAGGGAAAGTTGAGGTCATACAAGATATAATAGATAAAGCCATCGTTATAAAAAAACAGGATGTTTTATTAGACCTGGCACCATTTATTGAAGGTGAGAATGAACTTCATAATTTTATTGATACCTATGCCCGGGTCATTAAAGCAAAAATGCGCTTTTTGCTTTAACAATCACTAATCCTATACATTTTTGTACAGGATGTTGATATTACCTACGGTCTCTCAAAACAAGATTAACCATACTTCGCGCGTCCAAATGCTCAAAGTGAAGTAATTCATGTGGCGTGCCGGAGTGGGGGAGCTTACGGACGCAGAGATGATCAAAACATAGATTGGTCGTTAGTCGTTGGTCGTTGGTAGATAGTGCTGAAAGAACAGCTTCTCCAATTCCTCCAAACTCGAAGTGGTCTTCGGCGACGATGAAATGGGGAGTTTTTTTCGCGAGTGTTTGTAACATTTCCACGTCCAACGGTTTTATTGAATACAAGTCAACGACCGTGGTAAATATCTTCTGTTTTTTGAGAAGTTCATAAGCCTTGAGTGCCACATGCACTGTTATTCCAGCACCGATCAGGACAACCCTGTCTTTGGGAGATGATCTTAATATCTTTAATCCGCCAATCGGGAACTCTTCACCTTTTTCATAAAGAGTAGGAGTTTTTTCACGGGTTAGGCGAATATAGGAAATTTCTTTATGATGGACGAGCCCTTTTGTGAGTTTATACGCGGATACGGCATCTGACGGATATACGACCGTGCTTTTTTGTATGGAGCGCATCATGGAGATGTCTTCTAAGCCCATTCCCGAGGCCCCGTCCATTCCGGTCATTACTCCTGCATACGATCCGGCGATGATCATGTGGGACTTTGAATACTGTGCCATGCGGATCTGGTCAAATGCACGGGAGACAAAGGCCGCAAATGTGGAGACGAAGGGGACAAATCCCTGCTTATTCAGACCCACGGCAGTCGAAACCATGTTTTGCTCCGCAATAAACATCTCAAGAAAACGGTCAGGATATGCTTTTTTGAACATATCGGTATGTGTGGAGTTGCTGACCTCGGCGTCCAAGACTACGACCTCAGGATGGGCAGCTCCAATGTCAACCAGAGCCTGTCCGAAAGCAAGCTTCGTGGGGATGGGATCGTTTAACGCGTAATGTGTAACGTGTAGCGTTTTTTCAAGCCTGGTTAAGATGTGATCAAATTTGTCATTCCCGCGGAGGCGGGAATCCAGACTAATATTTTTATTTGGTTTTTGTATGGTTCCTCTTACGTGCATATCAACATCTCCCAACTCCTTTATTGTCTTTTTCAGATCCACCGGCGCAATCTGTTTTGAATGAAAACCGTTTTTGTTTTCCCACATAGCCACCCCCTTGCCCTTGATGGTTTTGGCAATGATAACGGTGGGTCGTTGGTCCTGCCTGCCAGCAGGCAGGTCGTTAGTCGTTAGTCGTTGGTGAATATGATGAAATGCTTTGGAAATTTGAGGAATATCGTGGCCGTCGGGAAGGATAATGGTATTCCAGCCAAAAGAGGCAAATCGCTTTTCATAGGTTTTTAGATCCCACTGAAGCATGGTTTCGCCTCGTTGGCCTAAGCGGTTTACATCGACAATTGCCACAATATTATCCAGTTTATAGTAGGATGCAATCTGGGCGGCCTCCCAGTTTTGTCCCTCAGCAAGTTCTGAGTCTCCAAGGAGTACATATATTTTTGGAGGTTGAAATGACAGATTCTGTCTCAAATCTTTTCCCGCCAGTGCTCGGCTCCGATTCGGAGCCCTGCGCGCTGTTGGGAGCCCTGGATTTTCGACACCTGTCATTTCATTTTGGAATCTTAATCTCATTCCCAATGCCATTCCGACCGCCATCGAAAGCCCCTGTCCTAAACTTCCCGTTGCAACCTCGGTATAGGGAAAGCGAAGGGTGGGGTGGCCCTCAAGGTGAGAAGTAAGATGGCGAAGGGTAAGTAGTTCATCGTAACTAAGTGCTCCCGCCGCATGATAGAGCGCATAGAGAAGGGGAGCGGCATGACCTTTTGAAAAAATAACGCGATCGTTGAATCTATTATCCGAATGATTGAGGTCATATCGATAGTATCCTCCAAAAAACAGTGTTGCCATGAGTTCAACGGCAGAAAGCGCCGAGGTTGCGTGGCCCGATACGGCAGCCGTCGTCATAGAGAGAATATCCGAGCGGATAAGTTTGCAGAGTTCCCGGATATTAGTTTCATTTTTTTTGGTCATACTTTCATCATAACAAAAACTCATTTACATAAAAAAACATTATTTTTTAAGGTTTTTCGTATATCCCTATTACCGAAATAGAAGCTAATAAAGTGAGAATGTTCATAGCATTTACTATAAGATAAAATACCCCTTGACAAATAAAATAATATAGTTTAT
>PFLF01000106.1:1812-5194 GCA_002784505.1 Candidatus Roizmanbacteria bacterium CG_4_10_14_0_8_um_filter_39_9 | reverse complement strand
CTTCATACCCGTCTTTTGACTTGGCAAGTCCTTCAAGATCATATCCTAAATCTTCAACAACCCATCGGTGATTTTCATATACTTCAAGATTCGATATGTTATTAAACATGCGGTTTTTACGTAATAATTCAAGTGATATAATTCTGTTCTCCTTTGTCTCCATTCGTTTTAAGCTTCCCCCAAAGGCGTATGCAATAAGTTCAAACCCTAAACATATGCCTATTATCGGTTTACGGGAAGTTCTAATTGTTTTTAATTCGTTCTTATAAAGATTTTCATGATCTAAGACTGAAAATGAGTGTCCGCCTGAAAGTATGGTCAAATCATACAAGGCAGTATCTTGTGTGTGATTGTAAGGAACTGTGTGTACAGAAAAAGACGATAATAGTCGCTCCAAATCTTTTAAATAGCTTGTACCGTTATCAATTATGAGTATTTTTTTCATATGAGCGCTTACGGATGACTTTGTTCGGCAAGAAGCAACGTATTTTCGAGTAGCATTGCAATAGTCATGGGCCCGACGCCTCCGGGAACGGGAGTAATATATCCGGCAACTTCGCTTACTTTTTCAAAATCAACATCTCCATACACTTGGTCCCCTATACGATTAGTCCCCACATCAACCACAAAGGCGCCGAGCTTGATCATGTCTGCGGTTATCAAGTCTTTTTTTCCAACGGCCGCGATAGCAATGTCTCCCGTTAACACCTCTTCTTTAAGATTTGCTGTTTGTGAATGACACACCGTTACAACTGCTCCCCTATTTTCCAGTAAAAATGCAGTCGGCTTTCCAATAAGGAAGCTTCTCCCTACCACAACGGCTTTTTTTCCCTCTATTTCATAACCTGTTGATTCGATCAGTTTAATGATCCCTTTTGGCGTACAGGGAAGAAGTGATGATTCAAGATCGATTTTTTCTGTTTGAGTGCGGTATTTTGCAATATTGTCAGGATGCAGACAGTCAACATCTTTTCGCGGATCAACAGCGGCAAGTACTGTCGCCTCATCAATATGATCCGGAAGGGGCAACTGCACAAGGATTCCGTCTATTGCCGCATCTGCATTCAAGCGTTTTATATCGTCAAGCAGGGACATTTCTGAAGTTGTGGCGGGCAAAATAATCTTCCTTGAATATATACCAACCTCATGGCATGCCTCCTCTTTTGCATTTACATAGATGTGGGAAGCTGGATCATCGCCAACTAGGACAACTGCCAAGCCTGGTTTTCGTTCCATCTTCGCGACTTGATTTTTTATAGAAGATGTAATCATGTGCGAAACTACCACTCCATCCAAAATAATTGCCATGGATATATTTTACCTCATTATTCCTGGCTTATCACACCGGGTGTGATAAGTTAATAAAAGACTTGCATTCCCAAAATCTATTTATTATTATGTACTCTAACCATGACATAATATCTTGAAAAAATCCTCCCTTAACTTTACTTAATTACTAATTTAATTTGTGTCCCATGAAAGATTCAACAATTTACAACCTAGTTAAAAAAGAAGAAAAAAGACAGAGAGAGGGCCTTGAGATGATCCCCTCTGAAAACTATGCGTCAACACACGTTAGAGCTGTCCTTTCATCTTATTTAGTCAATAAATATTCTGAAGGATACCCAAAAAAAAGATACTACGGTGGAAATGAAAATGCGGATGAAGTCGAGATAATTGCACAGAAGCGGGCAAAAAAAATCTTTAAAGTTCCCCACGCAAATGTCCAACCCTATTCAGGTTCTCCGGCAAACTTTGCCGTCTATATGGCAACATGCAGTCCGGGAGACACGGTGATGGGACAGGCCCTAACCGCTGGAGGCCATCTCACCCATGGACATAATGTGTCTGCGACGGGAATATTTTTTAAACCGGTTCAGTATAAAGTGAGGCGTTCTATCTCAAAAGGTGAAGACTTATTTGACTTTGATGAAATTAGAAAACTGGCAAAAGAACACAAACCAAAGCTCATCTGGGTTGGTGGTACCGCACATCCGCTTATTTTCAACTATAAAAAATTTGGCATAATAGCCGATGAGGTCGGAGCATATTTGGTTGCAGACATTGCACATGTGGCAGGACTCATTGCCGGAGGAGCACATCCATCTCCAGTCCCCTATGTCCATATTGTAACAACGACAACTCATAAAACGCTGCGTGGCCCACGAGGAGGGCTGATTATGGTTACTGAAAAGGGCTTAAAAAAAGATCCGGATCTCGCAAAAAAAATTGACAGGGCTGTTTTCCCCGGACTGCAAGGAGGGCCTCATGACAATCAAACGGCTGCAATTGCGGTTGCACTATACGAGGTTGCACAGCCGTCATTTAAAAAATATGCGGCGCAGATTGTAAAAAATTCTAAAGTGCTAGCCGAGACACTTATTGAAGGAGGCTTGACTCTTATCGCAGGACGAAGTGAGAATCATTTGTTGTTGGTTGATCTGACTTCGACTTTCGGCCCCGGTGCGGGAGTTTTTGCCCAAAAAATATTAGACAAAGTTGGTATTACTCTCAATAAGAATACCGTCCCTGAAGAACCGATGTCCCCTTATTATCCGTCAGGAGTTCGGATGGGTACCGCAGCCTCAACAACCCGTGGCATGAAGGAAAAAGAGATGGTATTTATTGGAAAAACGATTGTCAAAACTTTGAACTTTATCAAAAAGTACAGAATGCCGGCCGAAAAAGAAAAACGTACGGAATATATTAAGAATTTTGAGAATGAGATAGGGAAAATAAAGGAGCTCAAGCAAATACGTGAACAGATCAAAAAATTTGCCCTCCGTTTCCCGATACCGTAAAACCGCCCCGATGTACACCGCGTAGGTGGCCCTATGGTTTCATGTTCAACAGATTTATACAACCGTCATGGTCATTCTATAGGTCATATAATTCATCACGGTCAATATTGGATAGTAGTTTTTGTACAGCCCTGGATGTAGATATATTTGGAAGTAACGGAATGGTGGTAAATGACGCTTTTCTACCTCTTATAATTTTGATTTGTAGGTTGGGATCATTTTCTGTTGCAAATGAATAGGATGCCCCCGTTAGGTCAAAGATGCGCTGATAATGTGTATTTATATCAACCCCCTCTTCCCTGCTTGGAATTACCCCAACGTACGCCGTTTCCGGATAGTGACACCACATTGAAAGCCGTACCTCAAGAGGCAGAAACGATCCTCCGCGTTCTTTTGTTTTCATATATTTTTCCCCTTCAAGAAGTACCACGGGTTTATCCACGTGCATTTTCATCCAATCAACCGCGAGTCGGTGCCCGCTCGTTCCCTCACCTCCCGCCATAAATAATGCCCCGGATGTACTTTTCTTATCAACACTCCACTCATCCCCTATCCCATGTATGGCCATTACTTTTGAAGAG
>PFLF01000106.1:0-1773 GCA_002784505.1 Candidatus Roizmanbacteria bacterium CG_4_10_14_0_8_um_filter_39_9 | reverse complement strand
AGCCCAGGCTTGAAATGCTCAATCCACCAATCAATCCACTCCGGTGCGGCTTTTTTTCTTTGAAATAGGTGAGGGCCCGGCTCAGAGGTAAGAAATTCTCTTGCCTGTCGCAATACAGAAAATAATGTGTGCGGACTGAGTATTTTTCCCTCAGCAATCATGTCTTGATAGTGAACGCCGTCAAGGATAGGAGGTCTAAAAGCACTAAAATACTCAGCATTCATATGAAAAGTATTGTATCACAAATTAAGGCCTATGAAGTATTTTTTTGACCCAACACGTTTTGCTGCAGTTGCATTGGCAAACCTGGCCGAATCCTCGGGACTTTTCCCACCTTGATACTCTGAAATAAAGCCTGCGTTGAAAGCATCCCCCGCGCCAACCGTATTTAATACTTCTACCTTGCGCCCGGGGATATGCACAATCTTGTTTGGCGTTGCAACAGTGCAGCCATTTCCTCCTTGCTTAACAATGACAAGTTTTACACCAATTTCCATGATCCGCCCAACGGCTTCGGTTAGGCGGTTGGTCTTTGTGACAGCACATATCTCCTCTTCATTGGGGAAATATCCGTCAACCAACCCGATTGAAGTTAGGATGAGTTGACGTTTCTCCTCTGAGAAATCAACAGGAATTCTCCCGTGGTCCAAAAAAACTTTTATACCCTTTTCATTAAAGAAGCTAATGAGCTTGGGATAGTCGGTAATTAATGCATGTTGTTTTGCCATTCCACCCAAATAAACCGCCCCAACATTATCCAAATCAAGACTCTGATTTATTATATCCGAATAACAGAGTGAACCGTTTGCTCCACCCGATACTAATTGAATATTATTTCCATTATGTTTAAAAACAACTCCTGTGTCGACCGACGTCTGGACTTCTTTTGAGACGACTAGATGGGATGAATCAACCCCCCGCCCTTCAAGAAGAGAACACAGTTTTTGTCCCATCTCATCCCTCCCTCTTTTACCGATAAGTTTGACCTTGCATCCAAGCGCAACAAGCTGCGTCGCAACATTAACTGCAGAACCTGCCGGGCGCATTTCCCAAGAGGCAGATTGATATTCTTTTCCACCAGCCAATTCATCTTTCCCTCCGGTTTCAAGCTCGAGATAATTTGTCTCAACATAGATACTGCCGATGCACAATATTATTTTTGAAGATGATGTATTCATATTAGCCCAGTAGTATTACACCTATGCTGACTAAAATCGCGCTGACTATCTTTCTCCCCAAATCCTTTCGCTCCCCTAAAAAAATTGCCCCCAATATGACAGTAACAATAATTGATGCCCGGCTCATCGGTGAAAGTTGAGACACGGTTGTTCCACTACTTAATGCTGAGTAAAAAGTAACCGCCCCCAATGCATAAAAAAAAGAATATAAAAGTATATGTTGAAACGGCTTTGGCTGTAAAAACTTTTTTATTTTCTTTAAACGTTTCGGAAAGGCTAAAATAATGATAATCCCCGGTAAAAGGCTCATAACGGAAACATATGAAACAGGATCATACCGGTTTATGATTCCAACATCATTTACCACAGCTGCTCCATAACATGCGGCAACAGCTAGCGCATACCAAACGCCAGAATTCATCTTCATTTTTTCTTTTCCATATAGTATGAAAACTGACGACAGGATCAGAAGAGTTCCAAATGCCTTTCCCCATCCGAATGGATTGCCAAGTAATGTAACCCCTAAAACAATAGTTATAATTGCGCCAACAGATGTAAGTATTGTCATCTCTCCCGCTCCGATCTGTTTTGAAGC
>PFLF01000025.1:241-5301 GCA_002784505.1 Candidatus Roizmanbacteria bacterium CG_4_10_14_0_8_um_filter_39_9 | reverse complement strand
GCCTGTACTGTCACTTTATCATTCGCAGCAATAGACATGCGGTCATAGGGAAGGGTGATCCAAGATGATCCCGTAAATCGAGATGTTCCTTGGGAAACATCATCAAGGATGCGGGGCGATCCGTCTTTGTCCTGCACAATAAAGTCATTTACCTTTAGAAGTCCTGTTATGGGGGTTTCACTCTCGTTATAAAACCGTACCGTAAATGAAGCCTGTTCTCCCGGATTAATTGTTATCTGTTGACGGGCCGGGCCAACGGTCAAAGGAAGTACGGACTGAGCGGAGACTGAAGAAACAGAAAGAATAACGGCTACAACCGTAATAAAGATTATAATTTTTATAACTTTTATCATAAGATTTTTAATGATTTTTAAAATTTTGCAACCGCAGTATACTTCACCTTATTGAAATAATAACCGGCGGGTTGCAATGGAGGAATGGCGATTTTATAGCACACATAGACTGCTGACCCGCTTACCGGACCTGCATTTGTCATAATCGATGCAGAAGATGAGGCGGCCTCCTTATCTGCAAATTGACGGGCATTAAATTGAGCTGCTGTTCCCCACGTAAATGTTGCGTCTCCTGCTGCATTATCAGCGCCATCCGCCTTGATGAGCGAATATCCGAACCCGTACCCATTTGGTGTCTGCGCCCAGTCACCCGTTGTTGTGTGGGTGCAGGTACTATATCCACCGCCGCCACAGTTGGCATTACGAATACATACACCCGTTCCGAATGTTGATTCGGGGGCAGAGGGGACTGCTCCTGTGCAGGTATTTCCGTCTTTGCCCATCTGATCATTACTTTCCGCATACACGGTATATCCGGTCGTAGCATTGGTGGAAACTGTCAGTTGTTGGACTGCGTTATTTTTATCCGATGAATAGATTGAGTTAATGATGCCCCAGGGGACTGATGTTGCAGTGGTATCGACCGAGTTGGCTGTTCGCGTGACACCGCAATATGCCGATGAATCTGCAGTAACACCCGCAATCTGAAAGGTAAGCGTCTCATCAACTGTTGCAGTTACCAGCACTCCTTCAACAGGAGCTACCGCAACATCAACATCTTCGACAAGATTTCCAGTACCATCGCTTGTGTCGGTTGTTGCTAGATTTATTTTGTATACGTCAGCCAGTCCTTGAGTGTGCGATGTATTAATGGGAGCAGGGTTGATAAGTTCTTTTCCTCCAGTCCCCACAGTTATGGTAAAGTCAGCACCGGCGGGTATGGCACTTGCCGTGTTGCAGGTGAATTTATGCGGATTTGTCGGTCCTCCGGTTGTTGCGGCAGTATAGGTGCCCGCGGTAAATCCAACAGGACAGGTAACGTTTGCACTGGTCATGGTATTGGTATCAAATCCGTTGTTTGGGATCGAGTTTCCGGTATCCGGTCTTCCGTCAGTCGGCCCTATTTCAGGGGCAACTGCAAGCACGGCAGGAATTTTAAGATAAATACTTCCTCCTGCAGGTACAGCTGCAGCTGTCCGAAAATTGACAGTAAGTGATCCGGACTCGGTAGAGTAGATACTATCTCCATTCGCAACCGCAATAGGCAATGAATTTTTCAAAGTAAATATCGTCGAACCGCTGATGCTTGCAACCTGAATACCCCCACTGTTTTTAATGGATACAGAGTCATTAGGAAACAAATTTCCTGTATTAATATCTCCCACAACATTAGCGGGTGTACCCAGCGTGATAACGGTCACTCCGGCACTATATGCCGTGCTGGTTCGTCCAAAAAATGAAAGACGGGAGTTTGAAAGAGTTGCTGAGGCTGAAGAGAGGCCTGTGGCGTCAATATGAGGAGGATTTAGTAAGGATATACTACGGGGATTAAAAGTAATACGGGTACCGGGAATGGTGAAAGAGGGAAGTGCCAGGTAGGCAATAAACTGAAATTGAGCAAGAATAAAAAAGAAAAGGATCAGCCGATAAAGAAACTTGCGACTACTCATATAAATAATTTACTTAAAATAATAAAAGAAATAATAAAACCTACGTAATAGTTTCATTAAATATGATAATTAAATAATTGTCAAATGGATTTATAATTTAAGGCAATATCTCTTCCCGCCGCATCTTACTTCGCCCACTGAGAGACACAATTATTCTTGACCCCGAAGAACTCTCTCCTCGGTCTGGAGGCTTTATTTTGTTTTCCCCTTGACAACTTTTTTTGCGTCTGTTACAGTTAGGAGCATATGGGAGTTAAAGAGAGACGAACGAAAATATTATTATCCTTATTCTTACTTTCAGACGTTGAATTTAAGTTTGTTGCAATTGATGAAAATGTCCAGCATATTTTTGACTACTCGCTCAATCAAAAAACAAAAGCGACGCTTTCCGCACTTATGAAAGAAGGATCAATTGAAAAAAAAGAAGATGACAAAGCAGAGTCGTATCGTTTAACCGATGCCGGTTTTGAAAGCTTAAGCTTTGAGTTTCCCTTCTTCCGCTTCTTAAAAGCAAAATGGGATGGCAAATGGAGAATCATTTCATATGAAATTCCGGAATCAAAACGGGAACTTCGGGATAAGCTGCGTCGTGAGATGCAGGGTTGGGGTTTGGGGCCTTGGCACCGTTCATTTTGGGTAACTCCTCATCCGATTACTTCGCACTTAAAAGAGATGGTAGCTGGCAAGGCAGAGGAGCAGTATATTCAGGCATTTGAGTCCGATCATGTATTCGGGAAACAGGAAGTTCTTATCGAAAAAGTGTGGGGAAAAAGCCTTCTTGATAAAAAATATCGGGAACTTTTTAAAAAATGGCACGAAGTCTTATCTAAGGACGGTGATAAAAACGATAAGTTCATTGCGGTCATTGGTGAATATATTACTCTTCTTCGCGATGATCCCGGCTTACCCGTTGACGTCATGGGCGAAGGATGGATAGGATATGAGGCTATGAATATTTTCAAAGAAATCCGCAGCATTCTTCTTTCATAAGGGAATGGTGATGTCTCCGTCGATATCCGTTCTTTTAAATGGTATTTGGAATTTCTTCAGAAGATCTACTACTTTTTTTGATGGGTGACCGTAATTATTTTTTCCAACACTTATAACTGCTTCTTCCGGATGTATGAGTTGCAACAGTTTAAACGATGTTCCATTTTGTGATCCGTGATGGGCAATTTCAAGCACCGCCACTTGTTGGGGAAGCCTCACACTATTAACGAGCGTCTGAAAAGGAGTATCCCCGGGTAAAAGAATGCACCTATCGTAAATACATACGTTGGCAACTATCGAAAACATATTCATGTCAAGAGATGTCTTTGTGCTTGAGGGATAAGAAGGAGGCCATAGTATCTCAATACGTTCTCCGTCGCCGATTTGAATTACATCATTTTGATGAACAACAGTCAGGTAAATATGTGCATCTATCATTGTTTTTTTGATCTCTTCTGAAAGAATATCTGTCGGAAGATATACATTTTGTATCTCATACCGACGGACTATTTCCGGAAATCCTCCCACATGATCAGACTGCATATGTGAAAGAATGGCTACGTGGATTTTTTTTTCAAAAAGGGGCATTTCGCGTCCTAAACATACCAGCATCGCATTATTGGGAGGGCCCGCATCAACAATAATATTTTTTCCTTCATACGTGCGGACATAGGTGCCATTTCCTTGTCCAACATTACAAAATACGATTCGCGGGCGGCTCCGGTACAAAGAAAAAATCCATGAAAGAAACAGGATAAGAATGCTGAAACAAGTCGCCAGAACGAGTTCTTTTTTATATGATCGCATCATAATTAAAACTGGACAAAAACATACGGGAGAGTGGAAAGAATATGAATGACAGCAACCATATATATCAAAAGACCGTAGCAAATAACTGCAGTGGGCAATCCGAGGAAATAGTTGACCGATCCGAGGAGTGAAGTCAGGAACCCAAGTATCATAAGCGGTGTTATGAGAAAGGAAACAAGGATGTTTGCAACCGGTGAAATAAAAGATATCTGTTTAAAGGCGATAAAAATAAGAGGGGCGGTGAACACTTGGGCTGAGAGCGAGGTGCGAAGCTCTTGTTGAATGAAATGAAAAAAAGAATGACCACCCTCTTGTTTTAAAAAAAGGATAATACCAAGCGTTGCGCCAACCGAAAGCTGGAATGAAAGAGTGGGCAACCAGGACGGCACAAATATAGCAATGAGTATTATGGAAAAAAGAAGATTAATAAGAGCAGTACTTTTCCGTCCGGTGAGGACTGCGATGAGGGGGAGAACTCCCATAATTCCCGCCCGGACTATTGGGGGGGCGGGGCCGACAAACAGGATAAAGACAATAATCATTGCAATTGAGAGAAAGATACGAAGGGGTTGGGCAAATCGGGATGTCAGTACCGCAACAAGGGACCCAATGATCGTTATATTCATGCCGGACAATACAACCAAATGGAGGAGTCCGACACGTTTCAGTTCAAGATAAAACAGCGGACTCGTTTTTAAGGGAATTCCAAAAAGGATACCGTTCAGAAGTGACGCGTGTGGTTCGGGAAGATATCCATTCAAAATAGACGTAAAAAATGACGGATTCATAATGCTATAACCGAATAAGTTTTATTATTTGGTCAAACAATTTAGCGCTTATCACTTTTTTATCAACTAATTCTTGGGGAGAACCGTATGGACGTGCATCTATCATTTTTTGAGCTGTTGCAGTCCCGATGCCTGAAAGGGTTTGTAGTTCTTCGGAGGACGCGGTATTTATAGAAATGAGGGGAGTGGTTTCTCCGGCTGCGGTTATGTTTGCGTTTACCGTCATTTGTTTTGGAGCCGTGTAGTCAATAAGGCGGCGGGGCTCCTCAACAAGATTATTCTGAGTTTCCACCAGAGACGGGATATATATTTTGTCCTGATCCGTGAGGTATCGTGCAAGATTATAGTTGCGGGAAAAAAAAGAAGCATCTGCTTCGGGTGAAAGCCCTTTTGCCATTTTGAGCGCATCGATAAGCCTGGCGGTTGGGGATAGTTCATATACCCCCGGATCTACAACGCTTCCTGATACTTCGACCATTATGCGGCTTTGAACGGGATTGTTTTGGACC
>PFLF01000025.1:0-224 GCA_002784505.1 Candidatus Roizmanbacteria bacterium CG_4_10_14_0_8_um_filter_39_9 | reverse complement strand
CGTATTTTTTTGCGAAGTTGGTTGGGTAAACATGACAAATGATACGATAGTAATTATTGTTGCCACGCATAACAATAGTATTTCTCCGGCATACCGTTTGAAAAACGGTGTACATGATTCAATAAATCCGTTCATCATTTTGATGATCCATAAATGAATGACTGAGTACAAGGGCTTCTATGCTACAAAGAAGTCAAGAAAGAGCAATCCATCAGGACAAACAA
>PFLF01000061.1 GCA_002784505.1 Candidatus Roizmanbacteria bacterium CG_4_10_14_0_8_um_filter_39_9 | reverse complement strand
AATATCCTCTAAACCAACCCCAGGTCGAAGATAACCTGGAGGAGCTAAGGGCGTTGGCGTTGGTTTTGGTTTTTTCGTTGGTTTAGGTGTTTGAGTGTGAGCAATTGTTGGCCTAATAGGAGGGTTAGTTGGAATACGTGTTGGTCGATACGGATAGGTGGGAAGAATACTTACTCGTCTTGTTGGCTGTACATAAGGAGTTGAAGTAGGAATGCCCGAAGAAGGAGAAGGTGTTTCCCTGGGGAGTGTACTACCGACCGGTGTCGGATACGGTTCTTCAGGAGTAGGACTGGGCTCAATACGCTGAGAAAAGAGGGTTACCCGAGGTAATTCAAAATGAAATGTCGTTACCGATGTAATTACTGCATCAACATCGTTTCTCAGGGCTACAGTATCAAATTGGTTAGGAGTGGAAAAATAATGAGTAGATATAAAAGAGGAGATAAAAAAAGAACCGACACAAGCAAAGATAATACGGAGAATTTTAGAAATTTTCGTCATATTTTTGATTTAAGTTTTGAATTTGGAGTTTGAATTTGTACTATTTCTCCGGCATATATCCGTACTTCTCTTTGGAGAGGCGGATTATTTTTTCCTTATTCTCATTTTTAAGTGCGGGCAGCGGAAGAGTGATTGAGGGGAAGGGGAGGGACGTCATATTATCAATGGAAAGCTTCAAAACCATCTCAAATTTGCTCAATGCAACAAGATCATTTTCCGTATACAGTTCTCCATATTCAAGAGACAGCATGTGGGCGTCTCGCGCTCCCACCACAAAAGACATCAATGTCCCCACGTTACCAAAGATAGCATGCTCAATATCCTCATCAAGTTGTCCAATATATTGATTGGTAAGCGTGAGGGAGAGCCGATATTTGCGTGCCTCAGACAGAATTTTAATAAATGTGGAGGTTGCGAAATTTTGAAATTCATCGACATACAAAAAGAAATCTTGCCTGTCTTTTTCATCCATAAATGCGCGGTTCATAGCGGCAAGTTGGATTTGGGTAATGATCATCGCTCCCAAAAGAGACGCATTATCTTCTCCGAGCTTCCCCTGCGAGAGGTTGAGGAGAAGTATTTTCTTCTCATTCATTATCTCCTCAAGATTGATAGTAGATTTTGCTCGTCCGACAATATTACGAATCATTGTCGAAGTAACAAACTGTCCCACTTTGTTTTGGATAGGGGATACCGCTTCAGACCTGAATTTTTCTGACATTTTTGCGAATTCCAATTCCCAAAACCCTTTGAGGACAGTATCTGTTAATTGATTGACGATTTTTCGGCGGTAATGAACATCAGAAAGGATAGAAAGGACATCTGCGAGCGTTGAGCCAGGGATATTAAGCAATGTCAAAATGACATTTCTTAATATATATTCAAGACGAGGCCCCCAGCTATCTTTATATAGCTTGCTGAAGATAGCAACTATACCGGAGGACACCAGGTCTTTATGTTGTTGTCCGTGCATTTCAAGAACATTCAAAGCAAACGGACGTTCAGTATCGAATGGCTCCAAGTAAACAACATCATTGATTCTTCGCTTGGGAATATAGTTGAGAATTGTTTCACATAAATCTCCGTGAGGATCGATAATCCCCACTCCTCGGCCCTTTCGTATGTCATCAATTGCCATGTTTGCAATAAGAGTCGATTTACCCGCCCCCGTTTTTCCGACAATGTAAATATGTTTTCTTCGGTCTTCTTCATGGATACCAAAAATAGTCGGTTTATTCCGAAAATCAGTTTTTGCGAAAAAATTCACTTTCTGTTTTTCTTCTTCATTAAGGCCGTCTACGACGGGGAGATTTTCAGGCGCTTCTCCTATAAGTGTTTTTCCCCAGCTGATATTTTTAAGTCCCCCAAGCAAAATACCTGGTGGGTGCCACATGGATGCAAGTTCCTGAGCATTCAACACCTGATTTTTGCATTCAAAATACGATATTTTCCGCTCCTGTATTCGTTGAGCCAGTTTTTCCTTAAAAAAGATTGGTCGCTTCAAAATAAATTGGTTTCCTTCTCCCAGCGAAAATGTTCCGAATGTTCCCGCAAGGTTGGTAAGGTACGGCTTTGGGTCAACAGCAGTATTAGTGGAGCCAACTACGAGGCGGATAACTGTTTTGCCTCCTTGGAATGTTGCCTTGCGCATGATTGCGATTTTCTGAGGATTCATGACATATTTTTCAGCAACCTCATCGTAGATCTGTTCTCCAGCACTTTTGACTCCCTTGTCTTGCCAGGCAAAATAAGGGGGAGTAATAGCGATTTGTATGGCCATGCGAATATAGGGAGGTTGTTTTGCCATGAATCCCAAAACCGCCGAAAGGGGATCGACATCTTTAAAATCAAAATATGTCTTTATGGGAAAATACGAATAGGAGTTAAGCATCATCTGTCCAATATCAATGCGTTGCGACTTAAAAACAATCTTCATGGGGTCGGTTGTTTTTACTATTTTTGACTGGGGGAAGGAGGAGGTAATCAAACTTTGGATGAATGTCTCGCTCTCCTTGGGGACTGCTGCATAAAAATAAACAAGTTGATTCAGTAAAAATAATTCAAATGAATATGTTTTAGGATGGACCAGAAGAATACGTTTCCAAAAAGGAAGGAACGGGTAGGGGAGGACAGAGGAAAAGATTTGAGTCGCTGATTCAATGGGCGTTTCATCAGTTTTGGGATTACGGACATGTAAGTGAACAAGAGATGACATACTCTAATAGTACAGAATTATTGATCCGGTTGCTACCCAAATAGCCGAGAAATGAATCCTCTTATAGACCCCCACCATCTTTTATACCACGGCAATGGCGGCTTCTTCAGTTCTATAGGAGTTTCTTCTGGTTTTTTTTCTTCCTCCGGCAGTTTTACTTCAGATTCAACGGCCTGTGCCGGCGTTTTTTCACTGCTTGGCTTTGAGCTTTCAGCTACTCTCGGATGTTCCTGCCCATATATTATTCCCTGGGCTTCACTGCTGAGAGCATGATTTAATTCTGCTATTTTTTTATCCACTCCGCTCTCCTTGATTGTCCGTATGCTGGTAGAAATAAAGGAGGGAAGGGTTTTATCTTTTGCGAATATCGATCGTTTTCCCACCTTAATAGATGCAGCTCCACCAACTCCCTCAACCATCAAACTACTTTTTTTGAAACCAGTAGTGGTAGCATCTGCAAAACTGTCGTGAATGGCTAGGTCCAGTCCTACCCCTCCACCCATTTTTCTCAGATCTTCCGTCGTGCTAAGCGGAGGTGGTATGGCGCCTGCATCAAGTATGATTTGTGTATAAAGATCATAAGCATCCTTCATCATGTCTGGACGAAGTCCCAGATTAAGCACCAGTTGATCTCGATCACTCTCCGAAGTCTTTCCATAGTTTTTAAGGAGATTAACTAGAGGAATCAAATCCGATTGTTCGGTCCCTTTCAAATTTGAAAGGAGCCCATTTGCTTTATCAAACGCATTTGGATACTCTTCAAGCATTGCGGCAAGTGCAGTAGCTTCTTCAAGAGCACCATATTTGATTCCATCCGCAACAAGACTTGCATTATTCATATTGAGTTGGAGAGAAGCCATAAATTGACCCTTTTCCGTAAGATTTCCACTGCTATCTGTTGCTCCCACTTTGTGCAGACGTTTATATGCCATATCAAGATGCGATTGGTCTGGTTTATTGAGATATTTAAATGCATTTGGTTTCGTGCTGTCTGGGCGTGGATCATATCCACTTGCAAGAAGTGTGAGCACTTCACTGGAAAGATCTGTTCGCTGTATTTCTGCCTTTTCGTGCTGGAGCCGTCCCTCCCAGTCGAACTGAGTCGTAAGAGGATAATATTTATCTAGTTGTCCCTCCTTCGGGTCATTTCGTCCTACGCGTCCTTTTCGCTGGGTGAGATGGTCAAGCGGCGCTTTTTCTTCATCAAGATAATTCCGCCCCGTAATAGGATCAAGCTTTTGGTGTTTATGAGTGCAGGTATCCACTACTATTTTAATAGGCCACGTGAGGCTCTCTTGTGCTGCGTTCGTTGCTAAAAACACGATGCGTTTTCCACCCTCAGCTATTTTTTTGGTAATCTCATTTTGTTCCTCTTTACTCATACTTCCATAAAAAGGGCGTATTTCAATATCATCTCCTAGCTTCATTTCGATGAGCGTTTTTTGTGCCTCTTCGATTTGGTGTATGCCAGAGAAAAACACCAAGATATTTCCCTCATCCCCTTTGTCAATTGTCCACTTCACCTTTTCCGCAGCCGCCTTAGGCAGCTCGTTAATTGGCACTTCCTTATCATGATATTTCACATCAACATCAAAATTAATGCCGGGTATTTCCACTTTTACTGCTCCCTTGAAATAGTCTCCAAGTTTATCCGCATCCATGGTGGCTGAAGTGAGAATGATTTTCAATGGATGATCGGTATGTGCACGTTTTTCCTGAATATCACGTAGTGTGGCCAGCAAAATTTCATTTGATTTTGATTCTTTGTGTACTTCATCAACAAATACCAAATCATATTTTGAAAGGAGATGGTCTTTTTCCGCTTTATTCAGAAGCGACTGGATGGGGCAGAAAAGCATCTTGAGCTTATTCATGTCTTTTGGGTCTGATGGGTTTCGGTTATATTTATTTTGGAACCCGATCACATCTCCCACTTTTTCTTCGGGATATTCACCATTTCGGTCGGCCACGATTGTGACAGGACTTTCCTCAGTTGCTTTTCGCAGGTTCTCCGTTACGGCCATGCGCCCGTTTGGTCCAATAGCCTCAAGTGCAATTTGTGTACCAGCGCGCGTTTTGCCAGTGCCAGTGCCAGCGATAAGGAGAACGGTTGGATTTTCTTTAATTGCTGCGTCTATTTCTTTTCGCTTCATCCATACGAGGAGCTCATCTCTGGACGTCATTTTACGAGGGAGCGCTCCTGGAAGAGATTCCGCGTTTTTTGGAGCGGAATTAAGCTTTTCAGCAACAGCGCTAGTATGGGCTTCTGCCATTTCCATATAGCTTACTGTTTTTATGCCTGAAAATCAATGAGAAGCCCCCCCACCATTCGCTTTACCCCGCGTAGTCCTGAGCTTATCGAAGGACGAAGTGGGGCCAGTTCCAAAAAGAAAGGGGGGAAGTATTGGTTTAGAGTTGAAAATACATTATGAGAAGATTATCATGTGTCTATGGATATCCAAACTGCAAAGGACCAGATAATTCCCATAATAAAGAAATATCATATTTCAAGAGCCTCTTTATTTGGCTCGATTATAACAGGAACGATGCATGCTGATAGTGATATTGATATTCTTGTTGAATTACCACAAGGCTCTAGTCTTATGGATCGGGCCCGAGTAAAAATCGCTCTTGAAGAGCAGTTTGGGAGGAAAGTAGACGTTCTTAACTTTCATGGAATAAAAGATCA
>PFLF01000042.1:27712-29223 GCA_002784505.1 Candidatus Roizmanbacteria bacterium CG_4_10_14_0_8_um_filter_39_9 | reverse complement strand
TAACCACTTTTTTTGGCTCTCACCCCGGGGGTGATGCGTTTCTTTCCAAGTATTGTGGGACGGACGCCACTCAAGCATATGACACAAAAAATCTTGGCCCCGGACAGGCTCATTCAGGAGACGCTCAGGCTATACTTGCCCAATATTTGATACAATAACCATCATGAGAATTCTTCTGGTGGAAGATGATATAAGGATAGCAAAAAACATTGCCCATTTTTTAGGGCGGAGTTTGTTTGTGGTTGATATTTCAGATACTGTTGAGGATGCTTTATTTAGGGCTGAGACCATTAACTACGATTTATTAATTCTTGATTGGATGCTTCCTGATGGATCAGGCGTTGATTTGTGCAAACAGCTGAGGGAAAAAAAGAACACGACGCCCATCCTTATATTAACCGCTCGGGCTCAGACGGAAGACGTAGTTTTCGGTCTTCAGACAGGTGCGGATGATTATCTCATTAAACCATTTGAGATGGCTATTCTCCTTGCTCGCGTAAAAGCCCTTTTGAGGCGGCAAACGGTGACAGTTATATCTCCAACCATCTCTGTTGCAGATCTTACTCTCGATACCAATACGCGGCAAGTTATGCGGGGAGGCAAAGAAATCGAGCTGGCACCAAAAGAATTCTCACTTCTTGAACATTTGGTTAAAAATAATGGGCGTGCTGTTGACCGTATGGAAATACTCGAACATGTGTGGGGAGAAACGGTTGATGAGTTTTCCAATACGGTAGATGTTCATATCAGATACCTAAGAAAAAAAATCGATGAACCATTCAAAAAACATCTCATCCAGACGGTTAAACAGAAAGGATATATGATATGCGAAACTTAAAAACCCAGGAGCGGCTTACCATCATTTTTTCAATATATTTTTTCGTGTTTATTCTGATGCTTGGGGTCATTTTTTTAAATATGTTCCGTTTTATGTATACAAACCAATTAAAACAGGATTTGGTGCACGAGTTCGCAGAGGTAACGACCGATCATGTAAGCACAGACAAAGCCGGCATCTTTTTTAAAAAGGATAAAAACGGAGACACGCTTCGAACTCATTTGTTTGACGACGGAGTCAGCGCTCTGTTTTTAAACAAGGACAAATCAGTTATCCGCGCATACGGTATGTTTGAATACAAAAAAATAAGTGAGAAGGACAAAACACAACTATATGCCCACATTGATACATCGATGAAGAATAATAAAGTGATAGAATCATACGGCCTATGGAATAACATTGAGTATATTGGTCTTGTCTCCCCTTTTACGTATCATGGCAAACCGGTCGGATTTATGGTTCTCACCAAGTCATTTGAACGGGTTACAGCAGCGTCGTCAAGCGCCGTATCATCACTCGTGTTTTTAGGGGGAGTTGGTCTCTTGGGGAGTTTCATCATGATTTATGTGTTTACTAAAAGATCACTTCGGCCGCTTTATGAAATTCGTAAAGCAATTGAAAAAACAGATTTAAACAAACTGCAAAAGCGGGTACAGATTGAAGGACATACGGA
>PFLF01000042.1:21551-27636 GCA_002784505.1 Candidatus Roizmanbacteria bacterium CG_4_10_14_0_8_um_filter_39_9 | reverse complement strand
GAGTTTATTGCAAATGCTTCTCATGAACTGAAGACTCCCCTTACCCGAGCTTTAAGCTCAATTGACATTGCGCTTCTCCAGACGGAAATTCGAAGATCCGAAATGGACCTTGTCAAACAGGACATACTGGAAATTGATAATCTGATTGAAAAATTACTGCTTTTAGGAAAAGTCAGGGAGGGTGCAATGCCAAAAGGCCAAATTAAAATCAACCTGCTTATGGAGACCATACAAAAAAAGCTTTACCCTGAATTGTTTTCCAAGCAAATAGCCCTCCAGAACGACAACAAGCTCCCCATCATTATTCCCCTTCCCCTTGAATATGCTCAAATAGTTTTTTCAAATATCATCTCAAATGCAATAAAATATTCGCCTGAGAAGTCAGTCGTTATTGTTTCATCGCGAGAAACGGAAAATAGTTTATGGGAGGTAAGGGTTAAAGATACGGGCCCGGGAATTGATCCAAAAGATAGGGAGCATATTTTTGACCGATTTTATCGTTCAAACAAGGCCAGACGAAGTCAGGGATATGGGCTGGGACTCAGCCTGGTCAAACAAATCTGCGATGAATATGGCATTATAGTACGGGTAGAGTCAATGGTCGGCCAAGGATCAACATTTATTCTATCTTTTCCCCGCATATGAAAAATAAACCGCTATTCACTATTTTTGCCATTGTTTTTGTTGACCTTTTGGGGTTTGGAATTATTCTGCCGCTTCTTCCCTATATTGCGGAGCGGTATAATGCAAATCCAGCGCAGATCGGGCTACTTACTGCTGCATATTCATTTTTCCAGCTTCTCGCCGCTCCCCTATTGGGAAGACTATCTGACCGGTACGGGCGAAAAAAAATACTTATTATTTCGCAGGCAGGGTCAGCTATCGGATATTTGATTCTTGCCCTTTCCAATAATTTAGCTCTTCTTTTTGTTTCAAGAATTATTGACGGGATAACGGGTGGAAATATTTCTATAGCACAAGCCTATATTGCCGATGTCACCACAAAAGAAAATCGTGCAAAGGGTATGGGGATGATCGGAGCCGCATTTGGTTTAGGTTTTATTTTCGGTCCGGCAATCGGAGGACTTCTTTTTCGTTTCGGATATATCTATCCGGCGTTGTTCGCCATGGTTGTTGGAATTATCACGGTATTTCTTACCTATTTTTATCTGCCCGAAACAGTCAATGTAGAGGCAGCGATTCATTCTTCAAAAACCGCACCATCATTTCAGGAAATGATGCATGTAGTATTCAAAAGCTCAATAGGCTATTTGATTATCACTTTTTTTATCCTCAACACCTCATTTTCAGTGTTTACCGGAAACTTTGCGCTTTGGACACAACACAAATTTAACTTCGGCCCGACTGAAAACGGTTTTTTCTTTGCCTATATCGGTGTTCTTGCTGTCATTATGCAGTTGAAGCTCCTTCCGATTCTGATAAAAAAATTCGGCGAAAAAACACTTCTCAGATACTCCATGATTTTTTTATGTGCAGGTCTGGCGTTCATGCCCCTTGTCCCCTTTGCCTCGTTTCTTTTTGCAACACAGCTTCTTATTGTTCTCGGAAACAGCATGGCCAATCCGTCAATCCAGGCCCTTGCGTCTGAAAATGTGCCAAAAGAAGAGTATGGAGGAACACTGGGAATATTGGCCTCTGCCGGAAGCTTGGGGCGAATTATTGGTCCCGTGATTGGCGGCGAGATTTTTTATCTCTATAGTGGCGATGCCTCTTTCTACTTGGCTGCAGCACTTTTATTTTTTGTGTTTCTGTTTCTGCAGGTAAAGCTGCGTAAGGCTTGAGTTTTGCTATAATAAGTGAATTATGGTCTACAAATCAATCTCCGTCGTTGTACCGGTTTTCAATGAAGAAAAACGAATTGAAAATGCAATTGAAAAAATAGTTGCGTCAGATACCTGCGGGCTTGTGAAGGAAATTATTGTGGTGGATGACGGATCAACAGATAACACCTCTCATAATGTCAAATTACAAATCACAAATTACAAATCAAATTCAAAATTCAAATTACAAAAGGTAAAAATTTTATTTATCGAAAAGAAAAAGAATGAGGGAAAAGGCGCGGCGTTAAAAGAAGCATTTTCAAAATCAACAGGTGACATTGTTCTTATACAAGACGCAGATTTGGAATATGATCCGTCAGACTATCCCATACTTCTTGAACCATTCTTGAAAAATGATGCGGATGTGGTATACGGTTCACGGTTTATCTCAGATCGGCCACACCGCGTTCTCTATTATTGGCATTCGGTCATCAACAAATTTTTGACCATGTTTTCAAATATGATGACAAACCTTAATCTTACCGATATGGAAACAGGATTTAAGGTCTTCAAGGGAGGGCTGATCCGTTCTTTGGCCATAAAACTTGAGTCAAAACGTTTTGGTTTTGAGCCGGAGATCACGGCACGGGTTGCCAAAATAAAAGAAGTAAAAATATACGAAGTCGGTATCTCCTACTCCGGCCGGACATATCAGGAAGGAAAGAAGATTGGGTGGAGGGATGGGGTAAAGGCTGTGGGGGAAATTGTTTATTACAATTTGTTTGTGAGATGAAGAAGCTGCATTTATTATTATTTGTCCTTCTTAGTTTTATAGCGGGGGTATTTAGTTTCTTATTTGTTCATTTTACAAGCGATAACATCATGCTCTTTACTGCCTCCCGGCTTTTTGAAGCGCAGTGGTTACGAAAGGGTATATTCCCTTTTTTTGTTCCAAACATGTATGGAGGGATACCTTTTGCCTTTGATCTGGGGATTCCTAACTTTCATCCATTCAATCTTCTTTTCCTGCTTCCCTACCCATGGTCTTATTTATTGTTTGTCGGATTAATGACGCTTTTATTTTTAATAGGATTTTATCTTCTGTTTCATGCATTGAGTAAAGATAAAGATTACAGCGTTATTTTGGTTATTATATTATTTTTTTCAGGAAGTGGATTTATTCGTCTTGCCAATCCAACAGTCTATGCGGTTATTGCTCATATGGGATTGTTTATGTACTCGCTTTTGCTACTCAAGGAAAATAACAGAAAAAGCTGGGTTTTGGCTCTCATTTCAGGGATATTACTGACTTTATCAGGGCAGTTCCCCATCGTGCTTTTTGGATATCTGTTGGGGTTCTTGGTTGGATACTTGGGAAAAATTCCTTGGAGGCGTCTCGTATTATTTTATGTGATCCTTTTTGGCTTAATGTCGTGGTATTTCATTTTGTCACTCCCCTTAAATTTATCTTCAACTCGAATGACCGGCTCAAATGAGTACAGCAAAATCGGTAATCTGCATATTCTGCATCCCATATCCTTTTTATTCCCCTATCTTTTTGGTGAGGTTCAGAATGGCTCCCGTTGGTTTATGGACATACCCTACCAAACTTATTTGTCCCTTATTTCAATGCAATTCGCTTTTATTGTTGTTTGGAAGGCAAAACTACAAGATAAAATAATTTTGGCAATTCTTTATATTTCTGCTCTAGGCTTAGTTCACATTCCCCTCCTTCGTGGGGCAGTGCAGCTCTATATTGTTATTCATATTTACGTACTTATCTTGATGGCTCAAAATAGAAAAACCCTTATGAAGGTATTATCAAAATTAGCTAACGTCAGATTGGTTATCGTTATGCTTGTTTGTTCACTTCTTTTATTTCTTCTACTACAGACTTCACTGTTCAGTCAAGCTTTTTTGTTTTTATATCATCTTGTAAAAAAAAATGCTGTCAGCTTATATTATGATGCGCCGACCATCCAGGCTGTCGGAGTACTTATCAGTCATAATTTTCTGGTCATTGCATTTGTATCAATTTGTTTGTACTTCCTAAATAAGTATCCAAAAAAAATATGGGTAATCATTGCCCTCATGATCATGAGTGAAGGGATTATATTTAATTATTTACAGATGTATTTTATCCCCACCCGTCTTATTTCCGAAAAACGCGCACTTCCCACGGTTCTAGATACGAACAACTATCGTATCCAATCGGCGGCTGATACGATTCCATATTTTGGTTATTTTGTGTATCAGGAAAATATTTCGCTTCGGCCACCATTTTCAAAGGAAAAAACAATTTTCACGGGGAATGAACAAAAAACATCTTCATATCTGTCAACTATTTTTTCATATATTCCATCGTCCTGGTCACAGGTTGCGGGAGTGAATTCAATTCAAGGGTATTCTACGTTTACTCCAAAAAAAGTCTGCGATTATTTTAGTAAGCCGTCAAACGACTGGAAGGAAGAATATAAATATATTACCGATAAAAATCCGCTGTTTGGAATAAAGGTCGAAAACCTCTGTATTAATAGTATTGAAACTTCACGGGTTACATTAAATGATCCCCGGTGGGCGAAGTTGGGAGTACGGTATTTTATCTCGGATCGGCCGCTTAAAAATTACAAACTGATCTACAAAGACAATCGTTATTTTTACGAAAATGAAAAAGCTCCTTCGATCTATCGATACATCGATAAAGCAGGAAGGGGGGAAATGGCTATCCCAGTTTATGTTGATCCAAATCAGATGAGGTTTGAGATAAAGCCGGGGAATGTTGGTAAAAAGTTGGTTGTGATTATTAATCCGGACGGATTTGTAGTGAAACAAAATGGAAGGGAAATACGATCGGAGAGAAGTGACTTTGAGTTGACGGTTCCAGTTACGGAGACGGGAATGATGACTATTTATTATTCGCCAATATTTCATCTACAGCAGACGATTGACGGATTGGTACGTAAATCACAGATGTCAAATAACAAATGACAAACCTGCCTGCCGGCAGGCAGGTCAATTACAATGACAAAATTCAAATTAGGAAAATATAAAATTGAGATATTGGCTATTGCCGCATTGATTATTCTGTATATTTTTATCCGTTCTCTTCATTTTCCGGAAGTATTTAACTTTTCCTCCGAGCAGGCGGCATTTGCGATGAAGGCTCGCCAACTGTGGGACACAAAAAAAATTGAACTCATCGGGCCACCCATCTCCTGGAGATATGAAGGAAGGTACTTTTTCCAAGGGTCCCTTACCTACTATGCCATAATTCCTTTTCTTCTTCTGGGTGGTTGGGACCCTATCAGATCAACCTATTTGATGGTACTTTTCGGAGCATTGATGCTTATTCCCCTTTATTTTGGAGCACGCATGCTTGTTAGCAAAAAAGCTGCATTTTTGATAGCGGTTGTATTTACACTCCTTCCTTTTTATATTGATTATTCCCGTTTTTTTTGGAATCCGACGTTGCAGTTGCTTTTTTCTCCGCTTGTCATTTTGTGGATGGGGCTTTATAACAAATACAAAAAAACCCTATTTCTATTTCTTATTTCATTTACGTGTGGAATACTTTTGTTGTTTCATTATCAATATATTTTGGTGATTATGGGATTGGTTGTATGTTATAGACTGGATCCCCTCCTTCGAGGGTATGACGGAAAGAAATTTGGATTATTCCTTCTCGGTTTTCTATTAGGATTTTCGCCCATGATAATTTTTGAACTGCGAAATCATTTTTATAATATTCAGACGCTTTTACTTTTCATCACTCACCGTGACGTCGTTTTTCCAAAGGGTAACGGAGTTTGGCAAATCTTCGGATCATACTATATGCTTTCTCCCCTTCTCTTCATTTTCGTGGGACTGGCTGGTAGATATACAAAATTAATTTCTGATAAAACCATCGTTGTTATTACCTTGGCACTTTTTGCAAACAACCTTCTTCTTTACGTTCCGGCGCCACAACATGCATTTGGCATGGCAAAGGACTGGAACTATCCGCTTGAGAAAAAAACAAATGATATCATTGTAGGTCAAAAACTATCAAACTATAATATAGTGCATCTTGGATATGACACCGTAGCTACGGTACAAAAATATTTACTTGAGACTAGAGGAGTGAAAGGTAACTTCAATGATTACTATCACAACAAATACTTATTTGTAATTACCGACGAACAAGATTATATGAAAAATCCGTCGTATGAGATAAATACGTTTACTCCGAATGTTATAATTCAAAAATGGCAATTGAATGAAAGATATTTGATGTATTTACTGAAACGCTAATTAAAATGAGCTTT
>PFLF01000042.1:0-21498 GCA_002784505.1 Candidatus Roizmanbacteria bacterium CG_4_10_14_0_8_um_filter_39_9 | reverse complement strand
GCTTAATATTGCTTTCAGCGTGTGGTTTACAGAGGCTATTTGGTATTTTTACTGGGGAAAATTTGCCAATTATTCTACGATCGGCATGCTTTTTTCTATTACGTCCATTCTTCAGCTTGCTCTTGTCGTTCCAACGGGCGTTTGGGCAGACATGTTTGGCCAGAAAAAATCGGTTATTTTGGGAGTTGGCCTTCTCCTTCTTGGAAGTGTTGCCACTGCCCTCGGCACATCCATCATCTGGCTTTTTATAGGTGTTATTTTACAAAGCTCCGGGCGAGCATTTATATCTGGTGCACTTGATGCGCTCATCTATGAATCGCTGGATGATACGGCGAAGAAAGAAAAATATGACCGCATTGTAGCCTTTAATACTCAGTTGACGATTTTTACTTTCGCTTTAACTGCAGTAATGGGAGGATGGTTGTATGGAATTTATTTTAGGCTTCCACATATTTTGACTGCAATCTTTACCCTCATTGCATTTATGGTTTCATTTCAACTGAAAGAAGCTAAAGTAAACCACATTGTTCATCATACACAGCAATTTATCCATTTGCACGCAATGGGCTTCAAAGAACTTCTCAATAAAAATATACAGGCATTTGTCATTCCCTCACTTATTTTATTTGTCATGATGCGCATGTATGACTGGGGACTTTCCAAGCCCGCAATCGCAATAGGATTCGGATTTTTTGCAAAAGAACAGTCTGTTATATATGCTGTCTCAGCTATTGTTTGCACCATTATAATAGGACAACTTCCTGTATTCCGAAGAAAAATCAATGACTGGGAGGGGGTTATGGGGTTAGGGATTTTGGTAAGCTTAGGATTTATGGCGGCATATCTTAAACTGGGTTGGTACGGCATCATCCCTATGTTGGTTATCGAAAATGCCGGGCGTCTTTCAACTCCGTGGATGTTGGCAATTGTCAATAAAAGGATTGGGTCTGCACACCGGGCAACAACTTTATCAACTCTTGAATTTATTGGGCGGGTTCCCTACATCGGTTTAAATTATCTTGCAGGAAAAGCTATTGATGATAAAGTAATAACCGTTTTTCACCTGCAGGTTGGGCTTATTTCGCTCATTGTTTTACTATTATGGTACATTATCGTGAGACTGAATAGGTCAATCACGACATCTTAAGAAGAAATCTGAGCGGTGGACCAGATTTGAACTGGCAACCTTCTCCTTGGAAGGGAGACATTCTACCGTTGAACTACCACCGCACTTGTAAAATTATATCAAATTTATTTCGTTCCGCTAGAGCTAATTATCAGCTATAATTGGATAGTTTTTATATGAAAAAAACAATTATTATTCTTGCGGTGTTTGTGACGGTTTTTGTTGCATATTTTGCCGTAAAGGGAGCTGAATTTTATAAGGGAATATACAAAAATGGATCGGCACAACTTCACAGCATACAGCCGGTTGATAAAAAAATATTTAACATTCTTCTTTTGGGGTATGGAGGGTTTGATGCAAAAGGGATCCCTCACGATGGTACCTATCTTACCGACAGTATGATGGTTGCGAGTATTGATATAGAAAAAAACAAAGTATCCCTTATTTCACTTCCCCGCGATCTTTGGGTAAAAATTCCAACGAAGTCCGGAGCTGATTATCATGCAAAAATTAATTCGATTTATCAGTTAGGACTTTTTCCCAAAGACTATCCCGATGTTGATACGACAAAATATCCAGAAACGGCACTGGTCAAAAAAGCAGTTGGAGATATAACAGGACTGCAAATTGATAATTATGTAACAGTTGATTTTTTGGGATTTACTAAGGCAATAGATATTTTAGGGGGTATGGTTGTAGATGTACAGACAACATTTGATGATTATGAATATCCGCTTGATGGAAAAGAAAAGGAGCTTTGCGACCGGGAATCCGAATTTACCCAAATCGAAAAATATCTCAAACCCGGATTTGATGAAGAAGAAAAGGCTAGATTATTCAAGGAAAAACTGGAACTCGAAAAGTTTTTCAAAGACATAACAGACGACCCGAAGGTTGCATTTCCCTGCCGCTATGAACACCTTCACTTTGACAAAGGAAAAACATTCATGAACGGAGAAACCGCTCTTAAATATGTACGTTCTCGCCATTCCCTTCAAGACGGAACAGATTTCGGTAGGGCGGCCCGTCAACAACAGTTTGTAAGGGCAATTAAAGACCGAGTATTAAGCGTTGGTATGGTTACGAAAGTAGTCCCCCTTCTTGATGAGCTCAAAAAACATATTCAAATGGACATCTCTGTTGACGAGTCAAAAAAATTTATTGGTGAGTCGGTTGACCTTGGCAAGTATAAAATAATCAACATCCACATGAGTGATTCTAATTATCTAAAAAGTTCATTCTCCGACTATGGAGAATATATATTAATTCCGCGGACAGGAGCTGATAGCTGGAAAGAGATACACTCCATTATTCAAAATGGAATTATGGAAATTACCCCGACGCCTTCTCCCACTTCTTCGAAGAAATAAATATTATTTGACAGTCACTTCCAACTATATCGTATAATGAAGTATCTTATGCAAAAAAAATTGTATTGGGTACTTCTCGTCGGGTTTTTAATCCGCCTCATTGCCCTCAATCAGTCTCTCTGGCTGGATGAGGCCATTACCGCAAAGGTAGTAAGTCAATATAACCTGTTTGACATCTCCCGCTTCTTTTCTCCTCTTGATTTCCATCCTCCTTTTTATTATGTATTCATGAAATTATGGACGGGTATTTTTGGTCTATCTGAAATATCGCTTCGGATGCCTTCGGTAATTTTTTCGGTATTGACCGCGTATATTTTGTATCTTATCGGAACGAAATTAAAAAATCATTCATTTGGGTTATGGACCGCATTATTTTTTCTGTTTAACCCGCTTATCATCTATTATTCACAGGAAGCAAGAATGTACTCACTCGTAACTCTCCTTCTTACTTGTGCAACATATGTTTACATTAAATTAATTAACGAATTAACAAATTCACGGATAATAAAAAGGGGGAAATCCACTCTTCCTGTATTTATATTTTTTCTGGTTTTAAGCATTTGGACATTCTACGGGTCCATTTATTATATTGCGGGGCTCCTATTTATTTTGATTTTAAAAAAACAATATAGAACTGTTGGAATAGTTGGGGCAGTACTTTTGTTGTCGACCTCTCCTCTCTTTTCGCTTATCAGTCAACAGATGAACAATGCGAGGACGTCACTTCTTTCGGTTCCCCATTGGGATTTGGTTTTAGGTAAGGCAACAATAAAAAACCTCGCCCTTATTCCCATTAAGTTTGCGATAGGACGCATATCCTTTTATCCGAAATATGTATACTATCTTGCGGCTGGGGTGTGGACGGGAATTGTCTTTTTTATCGCCGCTTGGGGGGTAAAAAAAAGCAAGGGGATCACACTGCTTTTTATTGTCCCCTTTATTCTTACTCTCCTGGTTTCAATCTTTATCCCCATGATGCAGTATTTTCGGTTTATATACACCATTCCCGTCCTTGCAATTTTATTGGCATATGGGACGCATGAACTGCATGAGGAGAAACAGTTGCGACTCGTGATCTTTTCGGGATTTCTATTCTTCTCACTCATCTATCTTTTATATCCCCAATTTCACCGTGAAGATTGGAAAGCGTTAAGCAAGGCGCTTCCCGCAGATCAATCGGTCTATATGATACTTCCGTCCTCAGATCCTCTGAAATATTACGCTCCCTATGCGTCATTTCGTGAACTTCGCAGTATCGGACAGGAATATGTATATGAAAAAAGTCTTTACATCATTCCTTATACTTCGGAAATATACGGCTTTGATTATAAAAGCACGCTTTATAAAAGCGGATGCTTTATAAAAAAGACATATATCTTCAGAGAAGTGCAAATGGAAAAATGGGATTGCGGGAAAATAGGATAGTGAAGATTATTCCATCTTCTTGTATTCATATCCCGCAAGGCCAACGAGAGTGATACCGGACAGCACAAATGCCGCCGCGATGGAATAGATAGCAGCATAAACTCCGAAACGGGGAATATAGAAGTAGCAACCGAGTGAAATAGTCAAGAACAGAACGATGTTAGTAATGAGAATATGGCCCGGCTTTTTGACGGTATACAGGAGGAACAAATGCGCCAGGCTGATTGCCGGATAGATGATAAAAGGAAGAGCCAACAGACGGGTAATCTCTGCGGTCTTTACAAACTTTTCCGTAAACACCATGAAAAACACCCAGTTTGGCGTAAAGGCGAGGACAATAAATAAAACGGTAGGAATAAACATATATAAAACACCGCTCTTTATATGGGAGAAAAAATCCTTCTTTGAAGTTATACTTGAAAATGCAGGCGAGATTACTTGTGTTATGCTGATAACCGTTGCGATGATAGTCAAAATAACTTTTTGTGCAAGCCCGTAATAACCCACTTCATCTTTGGGCCTGAAGTATGAAAGTAAAAACAGATCCATACGCAGTCCCAGATTAAAAAATTGGGAGGCGACAAAATAGGTGAGGGTATACTTTACCTGAAAATCACTGCGGCTTATGGGAGCATTCAACACCTTTTCAATATGATTTTTTTTATTAAGGTATACAAGGATAAAAAACACCATTGGCCCCACCATTCCAAAAATAAATATGACTGCACCAATGGTCATCGTATGTGTCGCGGCCAAAACGATAATGACGAGCGTTTTTACCAGGTTTGCGACATTATTGTAAATATTATTTTGGAGAACTCGCTTGGCTGCATAAAGACAATTACCTAAGAAGTTTTGCCAAATGAAAAATAGTACGGATAAAGCAGTCAGATACAATTCATGGATAGGAGCCCCTGTTTTAAAAAAGACCCGATCGAGATAAGGAAAGGTGATGCATAATGCAACGATTACGATGAGAGAAAACAGCGTTTGATAGAAAAAAGTGCTTTTAATGAAACGATACACATGTGGAGTTTTTTCTTCAAGTAAGGGAGGAAGATAAGAATAGATTGTTGCAGTAGTCCCAAAGTCCAGAATATTTGCAAGGACATAGGAAATACTGATAAGCACACTCATTACTCCATACTGAGCTGGGCTTAAAATTCGAACTAATAAATACACAAAAAAAGCCGAAAAAAAAACATTCAAATAATTTCCGACAGTATTTATGAGAACGTCACGACTGGTGCGGCGCTTTAAAAAGCCTGAAATTCTCTTAATCATTTAGATAATTGTATCAGAATTAAAAAATGTGCGTATACGCGCAATAAGGGCGGTCCTATCTTCTGTTTTTCTAAAACTATGGTCGCCATTTATATGTTCAATTGCAACATTTTGAATTGATTTATACGCTTCAAGAAATTGTTGCCCGACCAGTTCATCCTGGAGAGGATGAAGAATGAGGAGGTGGGTATTTTTTGAGAATGCAGTAACGGCTCCCACCGGATTAAAATTTTTAAGGGACGTCCAGAACTTTGCGCCGAACCGCTGAATAGCCCCGCTTGTTCGAGGAACCAGGCTGACACCGTTCATATCGATATGTGCTCCCGGTTTTGAGCCCCAACGCTTTGAAATTAGCTCAATAATATATGAAGTATTTGAGTTCGGAATTCCCATAAATACGGTCCTCTCAATCCCTTTGGGATTAAGGAGTGCGGTAATAAATGTTCCCATCGATTGAGCAACAATATAAATTTGTCCCGAGAAGGTTTGTTTTACATAGTCAAGCACACTTTTCAGATCGTCCGCATGTTTGTAATAGTCAAAGTCTTCCATCCGTCCTTCACTTTTCCCAAATCCGGAAAAATCAAACCTGATAGTTCGATATTTATCATGTAACCCTTTTGAAATATCATCAAACTGACCTGCCGTTTCGTGCTTGTCAGTACCAATGCCATGAACCAAAACAACGGTAACCGGAGCAGTTTCTAATCCCTCAACAAGGGTATCAATTTTTTCGCGTGATGAGTTATATATTGCCGGGCCCGGGATCATCCTTTTATGATATCACAGACCGGTAAATTTGGGTTATTGAATAATATAATATACAGTATAATTGGAGTGTTGTAAATTATAGAATTTCGCATATGGCAAAAACAGCCCTTGTTACCGGAATATTAGGTCAGGACGGTCCTTATTTGGCAAAACTTCTCATTGAAAAAGGATATAAAGTGTATGGCCTTATGCGCAGATATTCCCAGCCTCACATGGGCAATCTCAAATTTTTGGGAATTGAGAATCAGATTGATTTTATTGAGGGAGATTTAACTGATGAGTCATCACTTATCCAGCTTGTCAAAACGATACGACCAACCGAAGTTTATAACTTAGCAGCCCAGTCTTTCGTCGGCTCATCATGGGATCAGGCAAAGTTAACAACAGAAGTAAATGCACTTGGCGTTCTGTATCTTCTTAATTCGATAAAATTCTTTTCACCTATAACCAAGTTCTATCAGGCGTCAACAAGCGAGATGTTCGGACTATCAAATGACAAAGGATATCAGGATGAGAACACAAATTTTCATCCCCGCTCGCCCTACGGCATTGCAAAAGTATATGCTTATTGGATGACGGTGAACTTCCGAGAATCATACGGTCTCTTCACAACAAACGGTATATTATTCAACCATGAATCGCCACTTCGCGGAATCCAGTTTGTTACCCGAAAAATAACCGACGGTGTTGCGCGCATCAAGTTGGGACTTGCGGAGAATATATCGCTAGGCAATCTTGAGGCAAAGCGCGACTGGGGATTTGCCGGAGACTACGTTGAAGCGATGTATCTGATGATGCAGGCGAAAGAGCCGGATGACTATGTGGTAGGAACGGGGATATGTCACAGCGTAATGGAATTTGTTGAGCTTGCGTTCAAACACGTCGGGATTAATGATTGGAAAAAATATGTGGTAATTGACCCGCGATTCAAACGTCCGGCTGAGGTCCCCCATTTACAGGCAAAGAGCGACAAAATGATGAAAAAACTTGGTTGGAGACCAAAAGTAGCCTTTGATGAACTGGTCAAAATGATGGTTGATGCCGATTTAAAGCGATTAAATAAATGACCACAGGGCCACCTACGCGGTGGTACTTGGCCCGTCAAGAAGCCATTTTTTGATGCTTCGTAATTTTTTTTGATAGTCAATCTGATCTTCAACAAACGTCTTGTATTGTCTAACACTCCTGATAGATATTTCATGCATGATGTCTAATATTTTCGGATCGAAAATATAATCTTTGTATGATGAGTAATGCCAATCTTCTGGCTTATCAACAAGCATTCCGGTTACCGGATTGAGATGAATATATCTACCAACATGCAACAGTTGACTATTATTTTTAATTTGAACACATCTAAATCGAGACTGCCACAACGGTCCTTTTCTTCGATATTTCTCATTGAGGTAACGAGTAAAGCTATTTTGAATGGTATTGATGTAGTGTGAAATTTCACCCTCTTTAATTACTTTTAGAAGCAAGTGGTAGTGGTCGGGCATGATGCAGTAACTTAGAAGTTTAAATTTCCTAAAACTCCCGACGGTAAGCAAACCAGGAAGAAAAAATGAGCGAGAATGGACCACCTTGCTGAACTTCTTGGATATTCCATCACTATTGTAATAGTCAACAATTTGAGCAAAACGGCTACATGTTTGAGGGCTATTAAATATTTTGAAATTTGCAATACTTTTGTTGCAAATATGCCATATACTTTTCGCTTCAAATATTCTTACTTCATCTCTGTTCACAAAAATGAATATATATGACATCGTTGTGTTACACAAGGGATTATAAGCCACATAAACGGAAGTTTAGCGCATGAGATAGATAAAAATATGATAAATATACTTACCCTCTTTTTTTCTTGTGGCCAAAAGGCCACCTACGCAGTGGCCCTTTGGGTCGTAAGTGATATAATAGGGTAATGAGCTTCAAGGATCAAATATTCATTGTTATTCCTGCGTATAATGAGTCGAAAGTCGTTGCTTCAGTTATCGATGAATTAAATGAAAATGGTTACAGCAATGTTATTGTGGTCGACGACGGTTCATCCGATTCCACATATAAAGCATTGTTGGGGAGAAACGTTACTGTTCTCCGGCACATGTTAAACCGCGGCAAAGGCGCTGCCGTTAAAACCGGCATCGAGGCGGCAAAACGTATGGGCGCCCAAATTGTTATTACCTTTGATGCCGATGGTCAACATGATCCAAAAGATATAGCGGGGATGATAGAACTTCTTCACAAAGGGAGCGATGTGGTCTTGGGAAAGCGGGATTTTTCTTCAAAAAAAATCCCCTATTTCAAACGGCTCGGAAATCGCTTAGGCAATATGCTTACTTGGATGGTGTACGGGTTGTGGGTCCAGGATAGTCAGTCGGGACTGCGTGCTTATTCGAACAGGGCACTTGACCTTATACAAACATCAACCGACCGATATGAATACGATAGTGAGGTTATCCGTGAAATAGCCCGGAATAATTTAAAATGGATTGAGTACCCTATGCATGTTCGGTATACCAAGTACTCTCAGGAAAAATTAAACAAACAGTCGGCAATGGGTGGGTTAAAGACAGCAATTAGAATGATACTATCAAATTAGCAATTATCAATATTCGGAAACCTATGATTTTTCAATTTTCACCGATCCAAGGAGTGTTGGTTTTAATCTCACTTTTCTTTTTGGGAAATAGAATAATTAAATATATCCGGAAAGAGAGAACACAGACGGTTTTCAAATTGCTCCTCACTCTTATTATTTGGGGTGGGATTCTTTTTACTTCTCTATTCCCCGCATTAGTTCATGCCATTTCTCGGAACATCGGGCTAGGTGAAAATATGAATACTCTCATATTTTTTGGATTTGTTGTGGTATTTGTTATACTATTTAAGCTTCTTTCCTCATTTGAGAGTTTGGAGAGACAGTTGACGGAGATAGTGAGGAAGGAAGCGCTAAAAGATTTATGAAAGACTTTTTTAAAAATAAAAAAATATTGTTGACAGGTGGAGCCGGATTTGTTGGCCGGCATGTTATGGCCGAACTGCTTAAGAGGGGCGCGAACAAAAAAATTATCAAAGTTCCACGTCGCGCAGAATTTGATCTGCGAAGTCGCGATGTTTGTATTAAACTGACTAACCACATAGACCTCGTCATTAACCTTGCGGGAAACGTCGGCGGCATCGGATATAACCGTGAAAATCCGGGAACACTGTTTTACGACAACATGATGATGGGTGTAAATCTTATTGAGGCGGCGCGTCTCAACAAGATTAAGAAATTTGTTCAAATTGGAACCATCTGTGCATATCCAAAGTTTACCCCTGTTCCTTTTCAGGAAAAGGAACTCTGGAACGGATATCCGGAGGAAACGAATGCTCCTTATGGCATAGCGAAAAAAGCACTCCTTGTCATGCTGCAGGCTTACCGCGCCCAATACGGATTTAACGGTATCTATCTACTTCCTGTGAATATGTATGGACCGGGAGATAACTTTGACCCAAAAAGTTCCCATGTTATTGCCGCGCTCATCAAAAAAATATATGATGCAAAAAAAGCAGGGATATCATCGCTTGATGTATGGGGAGACGGATCTGCGACCCGAGAATTTTTCTATGTTGAAGATGCTGCACGTGCCATAGTTGATGCAACTGAGTTTTATGAAAAACAGGAGCCGGTCAATATTGGTGCTGGATTTGAAATAAGCATCAAAGATTTAGTAACGAAGCTCGTAACGCTTATGAATTTTAAGGGAGAATTAATCTGGGATAAAACAAAGCCAAATGGTCAGCCCCGAAGATGCCTTGATACTTCTCTTGCGGAAAAAGAATTTGGTTTTAAGGCGACGACGAATTTTGATGAAGGACTAAAGAAAACAGTAAAATGGTACGAAGAACACCCATTTATTAGTTGAAGGTAGATTCTGTCTCTCGTGTTTTCCCGCCAGTGCTCATTGCACTGTGCGCTGGCAGGAACCCTACACTCGTGACACCTACCTTCTGGTGAAGCTATGGCTCTTAAAATATCAATTATTACTCCATCATTTAATCAGGGTAAATTTATCGAGCAAACCATTCAAAGCGTTCTTTCACAAAATTATCCCGACCTTGAATATATCATTATGGATGGTGGGTCAACCGATGAGACAGTCTCCATTCTTAAAAAATATGAGGGGAAGTTGAAATGGTTTTCAGAAAAAGATAAGGGACAGTCTGGTGCTATTAATAAAGGGCTTAAAATGATAACGGGAGATATAATCGCATGGATAAACTCCGATGATTATTATCTGCCGGGAACACTAACTAATATAGCGGAGTTGTTTGAAAAGAATAAAAATATTCAATGGATAACAGGAGATTATATTGTTGTTGACGCCAAAGGAAAAGAAATCCATGCATTTGTTCGCCTGTATAAAAAGCTTGTTTCTTATTTTTCCTCATTCGCCGCACTTTCATTTGCAAACTATATTAACCAACCCTCGACATTTTGGAAAAAAGAATTGCAGGACAAAGCCGGACGGATAAACGAATCATACCGATACTGCATGGACTATGATCTATGGCTTCGGTTTATGAAAGTATCAGCTCCCTATATCATTCACACTCCCCTTTCGGCATTTCGAATACACGCCACATCAAAAGGGGGATCTGAATATGGAAAACAGTTTGAGGAGGAGCTTGAAGTGGTTCAAAAATATACTAACAACCAACTTGTTGTACTTTTACATAAGTGCCATAACATGTTTATCAACATAGCCTATAAAATCATAAAGTAATGACATACCTATCTCAGCTTTCAGAGGGTGCAAATAAACTAACATTTGTACGAAAACAAGAGTATATTCACTTCAATTTTGGACAAATAATCAATAACAGATTAAAGCAAAAAAATTGTACTATTTTAGAAATTGGTCCCGGGTTAGGAGAATTTGTGGCGTATTGCAATGAGCGGGGAGCAAGCTCGATTGACATTATTGATTCTGAGAAAACAGTGCTTGATTTTGTGAGCGCAAAATATAACATAAGAAATCCCATACTATCAAAAGATGTTGATTCAATTGAGAGTAAGTTAGGAAACTATAACATCATTGTAATGACTCAAGTATTGGAACATATTCCGAAAAAAAATCACCTTACCTATTTGCAAATTTTATATACTCACTTAAAGAAAGATGGAGTTATATTAATTACAGTACCAAATATAGGAAATCCTCTTGCCATCTTTGAACGTTATTATGATTATACTCATGAGACTGCATTTACCGAACATTCCTTACTTCAACTGACGGATTTCGCCCAATTAAATAAAGCAAATGTAAGGGTGCAGGCATTCAAAATTCCTACGTATAACGCAATTAACATCGTCCGAACTATTTTTCAATTTTTTCTCCATGGATTATTTAAAATAATATTTATAATTAACGGAGGAGTGTACCCAAAAATATTGACGACAAACATAACTTTGATTATTGAAAAAAATGGGAAATGACATCGATAAGCGAATAGAAAGGGTGATAGGTCTTTGAAATAGCTGAATCAAAAGATATATTTGGAGTAATTCTGTTCGGGTGAACCAGTGGAAATTGAATTGCACTCTGAGAAAGTTTTGAATGAAATGTTTTATACTTGGTATGAGTTGCCCCATTTCCAAATCCAATATTTCTAACTAAATTAACTGAAGGGTAAATACATAAACCCTTACAAAGCAACATAGCATATTGCCACATGTAGTCCCATGTGTCTATCTTTCCTTCAATCGTTTTTTTTATGGCATCGAGGCGACGCCCAGAAACAAGCGTTTGAAATTCACTTCGATTTTCTTCTAATTTCTCAACCGGCAGTAAACAGGCTTTTTTATAAAGTACCCAGGAGCGCCTCCAGGTAGCCCACCCCCATATCAATGAGTGATGGCAGAAATTGTAGCTAAATTCGGAGCTAGTTTTAAAAAAATTATCACCCGAGACCATCATGATTTTTTTATTATTTCTATATCTTTCCAAAAGCTCTTCGCAATACGGAAAAAAGCTTTGATCAGGGACGCAGTCATCTTCAAGGATGATAGCTTGATCAACTTTTGAAAATACCCAGTCAAGCCCGGAAGACACAGATATCTTACAACCCAAATTGGTTTCTGAGTATTTTTTGTAAACTTCGCACTTCCAATCAATCCGATCTATTATCTTTCTTGTTTCGTTGATAAGTTCTCGTTCTTTTTCATTTCGTGGGCCGTCGGAGATAATAAAAAGCTGAGCCGGTTTAGCTTTTTTTATTTCATTAAACACTTTTTGTGTAAGTGTCGGGCGGTTAAATATTATAAAAACAATGGGAGTTTTCATTTAAAAAGTATATTTTTTCTTACGGCAATAATATTTTGAAATGCATAAATTTCAGTATTAATCGAATTATATTCACGCAGCGATATCAGCCCGTCAGGAAGAAGTCGATACAACCAGTAATTATCCAGATAATTGTAAATCATTTTGAAAAAAACACCGCTGTATACATTCATGCTGTTAAACTCAAACTGAATGAAATCAATCATATGCTTATTAAGCATTGCCTTTGCGCCGTATAACACTTTTAATTCATTGCCCTCCGTATCTATCTTAAGAATTTGAACTGAGGGTATGCCATTTTCTTTGCAATAGGCATCTATAGTATTTATATTTACTGAGATTGTTCTGATTTTTTTCTTGTGATAAATACTAATTACTTCTTTATATAAAGAAGCATGTTCCGAGCCGGAGTTATCAGCTACATCATAAAGTGTCATTTTAGACTTCCTATCACTTAATCCCTGGGATATAATATTTGTTTTTTTGTCTTTGTATTTTATTAACACTGACAGTAATTTATGATTAGGTTCAAATGCGTGAATAGTTGTATTACTGAAATACCTCCTAATATCTTTAATGTAGTCTCCTTTGTTTGCGCCTACATCAAATACTGTTACGTGATTGCCTGAGTAGTATTGTGATAGGCGACTAATCAGATATTGCTCTCCTGTTATATATGAATTTTGATAATTTAATATTCCCAAACCGCGCAGGCTAAGTTGATAAATAAGTTTAAAAACTGGATAGAATATTTTTCTAGCGAAAATATACTGATAGCAATATAGAATGAAAAGTAAAAATTGTTTAATCATTTTAAATGCAATTTCCAAATATTACACGCGCCAAGGCAGCCTTCGGAGACAAGCTCAGTTTTGAAAGTTCTGTGAATAAGGGTATGATCATCCTGCAGCACTTTTTCGTTACCGAGGCCGTAGTTGTCAACATATACATTATATCCACGGCTCAAATATTCCTCATAGATCTTAAGTAAATCTGCATAATCATGGTTACCCCATGCTTCTGTCTTATGGTTCCTGAATTCCTGATGTTTTGATAAGGGAAGAAGGTCGTAGGTTTTATTACTGTAAAAATCGATATAGTACGGAATGACGGAAGAGATAACAACGGGTTTTTTTTCTGTTTCCGGCAAGGTACTGAAATACTCATTCATTTTGATAATTGAAAGATAATACCAGGGTGTCTCTGCATAACGTAAATTTATGCTGATCTGTGATTTGATGCGAATAAAGTTAGTAGCAGAATAATAAAGAAATAAAAAACAAAGAAATAATGTAATAGCAGACTGGATTCCCGTCTTCACGGGAATGACAATTGAACCCAATTTGAACAATGTATTTTTTCCTGTCATCTTCGGCGAAGGCCGGGGATCCAGCCTTTCAATAATCAACATCCAAAACATCACAAATCCAATCATAAGAGTCGGGATTGCAAAGTTAAGGTAGCGCATGTCAAAGGAATAGAAAGTAGACATGAAAAGAATGGATGATAGAAGGATAGAGGATAGAGAGATAGAGAGAAAACGCGTTTTTTTTGACAAACCTCCGAGAATCAGCCCGGTTAGTCCCAGAGTGCCCACCATTTTGGGAACTATGGGTGTTTGGTCCCAGAGAAATGGAGCTGCATATCCACCAAACAGAGCATGAATATAGCGGGGCAGATTCTTTGCAGCATAGTTTAAGGAAAACCAACTCCCCGAGCTGAAAATAGTAGATCCTTTCTGAGGAAGGAAAACCCCAATAAGCGTCATGAGAAGTGTTGATCCTTTTGTCTGCCATTCCCAGAGAGAATAAGCGAGGAAAACAAAAGCAGAAACTAAAATCAAAATTAAAACATTTTTTAATTTATCCCCTTTTTCAATTATTATTTTAACTCCATAACTTAGAAAGTAAGTTCCTGTGAGCGGAATACTTGCATATTTCGTTATGTAAAAAGCTACCGCAGTTAACCCTGCAAGAATAATATTTTTTCGGGTAGTAGGGAGTGTGAGCAGATAAACTCCTCCCATAAAAAGAAATAGAGTAAGGTTCTCGGACATGGCAAGAGTCGGATACCAGTAGATAAAGTAGTTGGTGACGTAGATAAACAAAGTTGTACCAATCAAAACCGACGCGGTTTTCTCATTATGCCGCCTAACCTCGTAGGTTAGGCGATTGATTATTAGGTAAAAGAATAGATAAGAGAAAAGTGCAAGGATGACATTGGTAAAATAAAACATTCGTGCGTCCTGTTTGATCAAAAATAGCGGAACTAAAAAAATAGTATAGAGGGGTGGGACGGTTGTCATCAGTCCTCTCCCCTCTCGCCAGATCCGAAGGCCATGCCCCTGAATAAAGCTTAATGCCGGATTAATATAATGGATTGTATCAGGGTATGGTTCTAAATTTGGAATAAGAGTACGAACTGAAAAAGGATTTTTTGCAAGAAGCAAGAGAAAGATAACAAGCATCAAAAAGAAAATCCAGTGCCTTTTTAGCATAGTTAATTTTATCATAATCATGATAAAATTAGCTTTATGCGACTTTCTATAATTATCCCCGTATACAATGAGGAGAAGCATATTGCGCAGGTAATTGAATCTGTGATTTCTGCTAATTCGTTGGGAATGAATAAAGAAATTATTGTGGTGGATGATGGATCGACAGATAACACAGCAAGTAAAGTCAAAGGTCAAATCTCCCGCCTTCGCCAAGGCTTCGACGGGCAAGCAAAATTAATTTTTATCGAAAAAATGAGAAACGAAGGAAAGGGGGCGGCTTTGAAGGCGGGATTCAGGAAAGCTACAGGCGATATCCTCATGGTGCAGGATGCGGACCTTGAATACAGTGTTAAAGATTATCCGAAGTTATTAGCACCACTTTTAAACGATCGTACAAAAGTGGTATATGGGAGCCGCAATCTAAAACGGGAGAACTATAAAAATAGGTATAGTTATTTTTCATTCTATTTGGGAGGGATGTTACTTACGTGGATTGTAAATATGCTGTATGGATTGCGCCTTACCGATCATCCTACAGGGTATAAATTGTTTTCAAGTAGTCTACTCAAGTATCTTCTCCAACCAAAAGAGCGGAGATTTTCTTATGAAGTTGCAATTACTGCATGTTTGGCGAAGGCACACGTTCCGTTTATTGAAGTGCCGATTCATTACCGCCCAAGGACAATGAAAGAGGGAAAAAAAATCAATGCTTTGGATTTTGTGAAGAGTGTGATTGTGGCGATTAAATATAAATATGGGAACGAAAGAATTTAATGCACTTGATAAGTTGATAGCCCGGATGCGTTTAGGCAAGGTCATTTCGCATATAAAAAAGAACGATGTATTATTGGACATGGGATGCGGATATCAGGCCTATTTGTTGACTCAGGTACAAAACACCATTAAAAAAGGGGTCGGAATTGATGTTGACGCAGAGTCACGAAAAATAGGAAAAAATATTGAGATCCGACGATTTCATTTTAAAGATCGTTTCCCTTTTACCGATAAAACATTTACCAAAATAACAATGTTGGCGCTGATTGAGCATATTGAGATTGCAAGCGTTACCAAGCTATTCAGGGAGCTGTCCCGGATTTTAAAACCGGGGGGAAAAGTCGTTCTCACAACGCCAACCCCGTTCGGAAAAGTTATTCTTGAGTTTCTTGCATTTAAAATGCATATCATTTCTGCAAAGGAAGTGGGTGATCATAAAAAATATTATGAAAAAAAAGACCTGGAAAATCTTGCAAAGAATTACGGATTTAAGATTGAATCTTATAAAACATTTCAGATGGGTGGAAATAGCATATGCGTATTAAAAAAATAATACTGTTTTGCATTCCGATTTTACTCATTCTTTTTTACTGGAAGAGTACCATTCTTCATATTTCGACTCACCTTTACAGTCCGCTTGATGTGCCGTTTGTCATATGGATACTGCAAAATAACATCAAGCATTTTTCAAACGTTGACTTTGGCTTGTTGTATGAAACGAATGCCATGTACCCATTTCCTCTGTCGCTTTCCTTTACCGAGCATCTGTTTTTTCCCTCATTTATCAACTGGATCATTTCGTGGTTTAACTCAAATCCCATAACTCAGTTCAATGTGCTTGCAATTCTCAATCATCTCTTGCTATATATTTCTTTCTACTTTCTTGCCGGACGGTTTACCAAAAACTCGTCCATTAAATCAATTCTTGCTTTTTTTGTCTCCTTTAGTCCTTATACCATGAGTCAAACAAGTCATATTCAGATGATATTTTTCTGGCCTTTTTTACTTTCGATGTATTTCCTGATGCATCCGAAGAGAAATATATATCACGCTGGGATCGCAGGAGTACTTCTCGGACTGCAATTTCTGAGTTCTGTGTATGGGGGGATGATGGGGTTTGGAACAATAGCACTGTATTATCTCTGTAATATCCCAAAGAAAAAAATATCTGAGATCGGTGTGGAGATTGGGCTATTTGTAGGGACATTTCTCATCGTTTCCTATCCTTCAATAAGCGGCTACCTTGCAATGCAGCAAATGTATAGGCCTGTATATGAACAAAGCCAGTATGTAACTTATTCTGCTCACGCAAGTGATTACTTTTTAGTATTCATTAATAATTCATTTATTAATAACAGCATATTGCGGCCACTCATCGGCACTTTCAACGGGCATACTCGCGGGGAGCTTGCGGGGTTTGTGGGAATTGTTCCGTTGGTAGTTTGTAGTTGGTATTTAGTAGTTGGGAGGAAAAAAGATAAAATATTTATTCAAAATAAATCATTGTTTATCTGGTTGGGACTCCTTATTCTTATCGGTTTTGTGTGTTCGATCGGTCCGCGACTTAACTGGAACGGGAAATATCTCGTCACTCCTCTACCCTATTGGTTTGTCATGAAATATGTACCGTTTGTCGGAGCAATGCGGGCGGTTGCCCGGTATTATTTTCTCATAATATTTGCCATATCGGTATTTATGGTCTATGCTCTTGATGCGATTCAGAGAGGTATTCGAAGTTCGCTTATAAGGCTGGCGTTTCTTCCAGTCATTGGTCTTTTATTGTTCCTGGAGTTTTATCCGACTCCACTTTCCGCAACTGAATATAAGTGGAAAACAAAATCTTTTGATGCATTAAGTGCTATCTGTGAAAAGGATCCCGGACCGATGCTCGAGTACCCATTCCAATATCGAGCAAAAAATTATGACGTTGGAAAGGAGCTTGCTTACAAAACATTGAATTTATTTGTTTCAACCCAGCATAATTGCGAGATCCTCAGCGGGTTTTCTGCATATGAGCCGGTCAAATATATTGAGTATATGCATTTTTTTCAGGATCATGAATTTAACTGGAATCAGGAAATACTTTTGAATAAATTAAGTTTCAAATATATAAAATTTAATTTGGGAGAGATGAATGATGGAGAGCGTGTGCAAATCACCAAGTTTGTCCATTCACCCTCACAATATGTACGGGTTCTCTACGAAGATAAAGAGACGATCATTGTCCGGCTTCGAAAAATTATGTTAATCAAGCCGCCTGCCGCGACTCCTGATTTGCCCATTCATGTCAAGGTTATGGACTGAAAATATAATACAATAGAAGGCATGCAACCACTCGTATCCGTCCTCATTTGTTCTTACAATGCAGAAAGGTTTATTGAGAGTACGTTGAAGTCAGTATTAAATCAAACATATAAAAATATTGAGATTTTGATCTTAGATAACGCGTCAACCGATAAAACGGTCTCAATAATTCAGTCTTTAACCCATCCCAACGCTGCCATTCCAACCTCGCAGGTTAGAATTGGGCCGTCAATACGCCTTATTCAAGGTGAAAAAAACAGAGGGGCGTATCCCGGTTTAAATTTTCTTCTTGCCGAAGCAAAAGGAAAATTTATCGCGATCAATGATCACGACGATATCTGGCACCCGGAAAAATTGAAAAGGCAAATTAACTTTCTACAAAAGAACATCAAATATATTGGCTGCGGTTCCTCAATCATCAACCGGTATGAAGCATATGATAAATATATCTTCAGATCCCAACCGGAGGATGCAAAAGTTGCGTGGCATACATCTCTCATGTTTCGTAATAACGGGTATCGGTACGATACATCAATAAAAGTAGCAACTGACTTTTACTTTATAAAAAATATCCTCTGCGGGAATGACAGTTCCATTTATAATTTTCAGGAACCTCTCGTACTTCGCAGGATTTTCAAAGGAACGGGCAACCTATCGGGACAATGGATGAAAACAGTTTCTTTCAAAGATATCTTCAAACTGAAAATAGGACTTCCAGATAAATTGGCGTTGCTTAATCGCTCTCTATTACCGCAGGAATGGGTGGAGTGGGTGGCGATGAAGGGACTTGGTAACAATATGCCATCAAAATATAGTAGCTATCTCAAAGACATGAAAAATGCTATGTGATAAGGTTAAGAAACTCTGAGGTAAAATGCTCTTTGGAAAATAATTTAACTATATTATCCTGAATCGATGGCGGGAGAGTCTCATTCATCAGCAGTTTTGTTTTATCTACCAGTTCTTCAACAGTGTCAAACAGATGTTTATCTTTTGAAAGTCCAAGCATATCAACTATTTCAGTCAATCCTCCCCCGTTAAATAATATCGGAATACATCCGGCGGAAATTGCCTCGATAGGCGCAATGCCAAAGTGTTCGAATTTAATCGGGTCTTTATCCGGATCTTCGCCAAATCCGGCAGCATGCCAGTAGATTTTGGATTTAATAAGGACGTCTTCAACTTCCCAGCGTTCAACGTTAAAGTGAAAATAGATGGGATAGCCCTTTACCCGCTCTCGAAGGTCTTCAATGAAACGAAGCGATGAGGGTTCATTACCCACACCTCCGACGAGATGGAGTTGTAGTCCATTAGTCGTTAGTCGTTGGTCATGCAGTTTTTTAAAGGCTTCAATCATGACTTCCTGCTTCTTACCGTGGCCGAGGGTAAAAAAACGTCCGACGGAACATATCCAGTTTTTTTTAGTAGTTAGTAGCTGGCCTTGCCTGCCGGCAGGCAGGTCGTTGATAGTTAGAAGATTGACGGGTGGATACAAAACCTGGGCATTTATTCCCCATGCTTTTTTTACCCACTTTTTTACATATTTGGAGTGAGTTATAAAAAGTTGGTAACTTTTAAGTCGTTTGGAAAGGTTATAATAGATGCCTGCACGTAATCTATCATCTATCCTCTCTCTCAAGGTGGGGGATAAAAAACGATGAAGTCTCGTGATTTTGAAAAAAGTAAGCACATAGTTGAAAATGCCTGATGGAAATGCCAATAAGTATTTTTTATACAATCCTTTTAATCCATAACTTTTTGATGCATAATTTAATAAACTTTTATTTGATACAGTTGGAAAATGGACATAATATATATTTTTTTTTGCAAAACCAAACGTATAATCCATGAACGAAGTGTTTATGAAGAGATCAGGGATTGGCGATTGGCGATTGGTGGTTAGTAGTTGGTAGTTGGCGGAAAGAGTTACGCCAACTAAATCAATTCCGAGTGTGGATTTGATCTCTTCAGGTAAAACTTTGTCCTGCGATACAAGGGTCACGTCATATCCGGCATCATGAAGCGTTGTTGCTATTCTGCATGCGACCACTTCCCCACCACCCATGCCGGACAACCATTTGTCATAGATAACTGCGGATTTCTTCATAGTTAACGAATTAACGGGTTAACGTATTAACGAGTGTCATTCCCTCGAAGGAGGGAATCCAGTCTATCAATCCAATCCTAATAATTTTAGCATGGATCCCCGCCTCCGCGGGGATGACGTCAGATACGAACATTATTCCTTATCGACTGGTAATTCTTCTCTATCAGTTTTGGGTTGATGCCGTTGATTTTAATTCTTCTTTTTTCATAGAGCGATGGGAAGGAGAAGAAAAGTTTGCAGGTTACCTTAAAGTATTGAGCCTGTTGCTTCAGTATATTTTTCTTTATTCCGTAAAGGATTCGCAGTTTTGATTTCAGTGCAAATTTAAAATATTCCCGCCAAAATATCCGCTGAGGGAACCAGAAAAACATATGAAGAAGGCGTCCTAACTCGGAGTGATAAATGAAAAAGGGCGAATATTCTCCACTGGATGCCGCATGATGGTGGTGGACTACAGCGTGCGGGGCATACATGATCTTGTATCCATGCATCCGGGCCCGCTCACTTATCTCTACGTCTTCATAGTACATAAACGAGGTATCATCCGGGTATCCGATATTATCAAGAATTGATTTTCGATAAAGTACAGCCACGGCACAGGCAGCATACGTTTCTTTCTCCCGGTCATATTGGCCAACATCCTCGGCGTAGTCTTGATCTTTTCCATGAACAATCGCCCCCACATCCCGTCCGTATCCGTCTTCAAACATCATGATGCCTGCATTTTGGATTTTATTGGTTTCGCGTAAATAAACTTTGGATCCAGCCGCAAAAATATGCTCGTCTTTTTCGGCGACTTTTACTAATTCGGTCAACCAACTTTTATCTACCACACAGTCATTATTAAGCAAGATCACATACTTTCCCTTTGCTTGTTTGATGCCCTCATTGTTCCCTCCGGCGAAGCCGAGGTTTTTATCAAGAGGAAGTAGAGTGGTTATCGGGTTAACGAATTCACGGGTTAACGAGTTGATTATTTCAACACTTTTATCTTTTGAGGCATTGTCGACAATGATTATTTTATACCGGTCTTTTGGGTAGTCAAGTGCAAAAAGCGATTTAAGCGTTGCCTCGATAAGTTTCTCGCCCTGAAAGTTCAAAACGATCACGGAGCAAAAAGGCATGGTCATGCATACATTTTACTACATGGACTATTAGTTTGATTTGAAGCTTTTTTCCTCTAAAATCCCTATTCTTTTTTCATGATTGACAAGTATCTTATCAATTTTACTAAAGCCAACATCCTGTGCATTGAAACCTGTGTTAATAAGCTCCACAAGTTCATCTGTATTTTTTTGAATCATTTCACCAACCTTAGTAATTATTCCTGTCTCTGTATTCCTGAACATCGTTTTAAGCGTACTCAGATCCTTTTTAGTCAACATAATGTCATATTACAACATTTCATTTATTTGTCAATGGCGTAGAAGCGACAAAAATAACGCTTTAGATTGATGGAAAGGGATAATTATGCGGATGCTACCGCCTATATTCAGCGGAAATGGGCT
>PFLF01000016.1:309-5347 GCA_002784505.1 Candidatus Roizmanbacteria bacterium CG_4_10_14_0_8_um_filter_39_9 | reverse complement strand
AAAGTAAAACAAGCTCTCATTCAACGGGTGAAAAGCTTGGGAGTAGAGGATAAAATTTTTGATGTTGTCATTCCTACCCGAGAAATAGTTGCGATAAAGAAGGGTAAAAAAACAAAGGCAGTCGAAAAAGTGTTTCCCGGTTATGTTCTTGTCCGTATGATACTTACCGACGATTCATGGTTAGTTGTTCGTACAACGGAAGGGGTTACCGGATTTGTCGGAGCCGGCTTAAAGCCCACTCCCATCTCAGATAAAGAGGTTGAGGCCATCATGAAGTTTGTTACACAGGAGCAACCCAAATTTAAGACAAAGTTTTCAGTCGGTGAGGCTGTTAAGATTACCGAAGGTCCATTTACTGACTTTTTGGGAAGTATTGATGCTATCGATGATGAGCGGGGAAAAGTGAGGGTTTTGGTTTCCATTTTTGACCGTGAGACTCCGGTCGAACTGGATTTTTTACAGGTTACGAAGTTATAAAAATTATAAAGTTTATAATCGTTATAACGGTTATAAAAGAGAATATATATGGCAAAAAAAGTTAAGACTCTCATTAAATTAAATTTACCCGCCGGAGAAGCAACTCCTGCGCCACCCGTCGGACCCGCCCTCGGACAGCACGGTATTCCGATAATGGAGTTTATTAAAGAATATAATGCACGGACGGCTAAGTTAAAAGGACAGATTATTCCGGCAGTCATTACCGTATTTGAAGATAGGTCATTTACCTTCATAACAAAGCTTCCTCCTGTTGCTGCAATGATAAAACGCAAACTAGGACTTAAACTGGGCTCCGGTAAACCAAATCTTGAAAAGGTTGGTAAATTGACAAAAGCGCAGATTGAGGAGATTGCAAATGAAAAACTTCCCGATATGAATGCCAATGATGTTCCGGCTGCCATCAATATTGTTGCAGGCACCGCGCGGAGCATGGGGATTGATGTAGAAAAATAACGGTTATAACCGTTATAACAATTACAATAATTATATTTGATTTATGGGAAAAATGAAGCAGAAGGAGTTGAAAATAGAAGATATTCAAAAAGAGGAGAAGAAGGTTAAAAAAACCGCTGAGACAAAGGAAGCCGCGAAAAAGAGTGAGGGGACGGAAAATGCAGCTGTAAAAAAAGAGAGTTCAAAAACTGAGAAGAAAAAAGGACAACCAGGACGTGGCAAAAAATATAAAGCAATAAAAAAAACAGCAGATAAAACGAAAAAATATACGGCAGAAGCTGCGGTAGCCCTTCTTAAAAAAATGAAGTATGTCAAATTTGACGAGTCGGTAGATTTACATCTCAATTTATTAAAAGAAGGCGTTAAGGGTGAGGTCGAACTGCCTCATTCAACCGGCAAGACCGTTCGTATTGCCGTTCTTGATGACAAAGTGCTTGCGGCTTTGGAAAACGGAAAGATAGAATTTGATATTCTGATCACCCACCCCTCATTCATGCCTAAAATTGCAAAATTTGCGAAAATTCTTGGCCCCAAGGGCCTCATGCCAAATCCTAAGGCGGGCACTATCTCAACAACCCCTGAAGAAGTTGCAAAGAAATTTATGAAAGGGATGCTCCGTTTTAAATCAGAATCAAAGTTTCCTCTCATGCATCAGATGGTCGGCAGATTGTCTTACGAAGATAATAAACTCGTTGAAAATATCAAGGCTTTTGTTGCGGCGGTCGGAAAAGTAAATATCAAAGAAGTATATGTTGCCTCATCCATGAGCCCATCCGTGAGGCTTGATCTTGAGAGTATATAAGGAATTTTAGTTATTTGAGGTTGAACTTTCGCTTTGCGGCAGTTGTGATAAGTTCTGCTGCATCTTCAAGCGTTATATCATTTCCAATGCGCACTATTAAGTCGTAATGATGTGGCTTTTTTTGATCGTGTTGGAACAATGATTTGGTAAACTCGCTTCGTTTTCGATCTGATTCATCAATTGCATTCATAGCCTCCTTTTTAGTAAATTTTTCATACTTCATCAGCTTACGGATCCGTTCGTTCATTTCACAAATGATACGGACTTTCAAAGCGTGAGGAAATAAAAAGTTAGCACCACGCCCAATGATGACAGCATGTCCACGATGTCCAACTGTTGACAGGATATGAATTAAGTGTTTGTAGTAGCTGGAGAGACTCATGTAGGCTTTACCAAAAACATTGTCAACCATCTGCTCGATCAGGGGAATATTTCCCTCATCAACCTCTTCAATCAGTGCTTTTTCGAGATTTGCCTCCTTTGCAATCTCATCTATGATTATCTTATGAAATACTTTCCAAGGGGCCCCCAGTCTTTTGGCAACAAGGTAGGCAATCGGCCGCCCGCCTGAGCCCTTTTCACGGGAAATAGTGATGAGAGGAAGCTCCTCTATTTTTTTATGTTCAAACAGGTGGAGAAATGTATTTGATCCAAGGTTTTTATTAATAAGTTCAAATATTTTTTTCATAACAAGGACCACTCAATTGATTTGGTAATAATTGCAATTCTAATACTTTAATAAAAAATTGCAAGAGCGAAGTTTGTGGTATAGTTAGGTATGGATAAGCTTAGCATTGAGAGTGAACCTATCTGGGAGTATTTTTCACAGACGCAAAAAGATCTTATTTCAGAAGGTAAATACCTCCAGCATGACATAATAAAAGATCACGCATACCAGTTTAAAGACTACTCTTTCCTCGTTTTCCCCTTCGCAAAAACGTATGAGGGTTTTTTAAAACAGTTCTTTAAAGATATAGGTTTTATTTCACACCTTGACTATATTTCGGACCATCTCCGTTTGGGAAAATTACTTTCTCCCCATCTCATGGCCCGACTAGGAGAAAGATCGTTATACCGCCAAATTATTGAGTGTTCGCGTGAATCTGTTGCGCTGCGCATTTGGCAAACATGGAAGCTTGGCCGAAACGAAATATTTCACTATTTCCCACACAACCTGCGTGCTATTTCGTTTACCGACGCTGAAGACATTATTGAAGAGTTGCTTTTGACGATGGAGGCAACATTTGATGAGTTGCGGACCATGAAGGTAAATAAAAAATTATTAGGGTACGCCGCCCAACCACAAGCATGAAAGGAATTACCTCAGAACAAGCACGAACGCTTCTTACACAATATGGGTTAAATGTACTGGAAGAAGGTAAAAAAAAGACTTTTTTTGAAAAAATATTTTCCCAGTTTAATAATTTTTTGACCCTCCTCCTCATCGGAGCGGCTGTTTTGTCCTTTTTCATCGGAGAGGCGGTTGACGGAGGGCTTATATTGGCAATTGTCATATTAAATGCACTTTTTGGGTTGTACCAGGAGGCAAAAGCTGAAGGGGCAATTGCGGCCTTAAAAAAAATGCATGTGTCAAAAGTTCGGGTTATGCGGGATGGGCAGCAGATAGAAATAGACAGTCAGTTCTTAGTACCGGGAGACCTCTGTTTTATTGAGGAAGGGGTAAAGATTCCTGGGGATGGAAGGGTCGCTGAGTCTATGAATCTTGAAATAAATGAGTCGGCATTAACCGGTGAGTCACTTGCGGTTCCTAAAATAAACGGAGACGAACTGTTTGCAGGAACCATCGTGTCGAGGGGAAGAGGACACATCGAAATTACTAAAACCGGAATGCAGACAAAGTTTGGAACCATTGCAAAAGAACTTTCCGTGATTGATGATTCTCAGACACCACTCCAAAAAAAACTGGCCGGTCTTACTCGTCTCATTGGTATCATTGGCATCATTGCAGCTGGTGCGGTTTTTGTAATATCATTCCTCAATGGAAGCGGTTACTTTCCCGCCTTTCTTTTAGCTATTTCACTTGCTGTTGCGGTTGTCCCCGAAGGACTCCCTGCGGTTATGACCATTACCCTTTCAATAGGGGTAAATGAAATGTCGAAAAAGCGTTCGATCATAAGGAGACTATCGGCGATTGAGGCTCTGGGAAGCGTCACACTGATAGCAACTGATAAAACCGGAACACTCACCACCAATAGAATGAAGGTCACGGAACTGTATGTTGATGATGCAAAGTATACCAATCAAAACTTACCTCGTATAGAAAATCACCCCTTTCATCTCATGATTCAAAATGGAGTTTTGTGTTCAACCGCATCACTCGTTTATAAACATGATCACGGTACCTATGATGTGTTGGGCGACCCAACAGAAGGTGCCCTTCTTTTTCTTGCACAGGAAATGGGAATGGACATAACGGAGGAGCGGAAAAAAAATAAAATCATTGACGAACAACCCTTTGATAGTATGACAAAACGGATGAGTGTGGTTGTACAACACCTCCGAGGTGTAACTCTTTTTTCCAAAGGGGCACCGGAATCAATCCTTAAAATATGTGAAACCATCCAAAAAGGAAACATGACTGAAAAATTAACCGAAGGAGAAAAGAAAAAAATTGAAGACCGGGTAAATGAATGGGCGAGAAAAGGACTGCGAGTACTTGCTTTTGCGTATTTATCCTCGATAGATTCTGTCAGTCGTTCTTTTCCCGTCAGTGCTCATAAACTGCGCGCTGCCGGGATCCCTGGAACTCCTGACACCTATCGAGTTACAGAAAATACGTTAACCCGTGAACCCGTGAACCCGTTAACTTTCTTAGGTATGGTCGCCATCCATGACGCTCCTCGTCCGGAAGTTCGCGAAGCGGTAGAGCGTGCAAAGAAGGCGGGTATACGAGTTATTATGATTACCGGTGACAATGAAAAGACGGCAGAAGCGATTGGAGTCATATCCGGGATCATCGAAGAAGGGGATGACATTTTAACCGGAAAACAAATAGAGGATTATTCGGATGATAAGCTTTTAGAAATATTGCCGCGCGTGAAAATTTTTGCACGTACAACTCCTTTTCATAAACACCGAATCGTAAAATTATATCAACAGTTGGGAGAGGTGGTTGCGGTAACGGGTGATGGAGTGAACGATGCTATCGCTCTAAAACAAGCGGACGTGGGGGTTGCAATGGGACTCGTGGGGACCGATGTAGCACGTGAAACTGCCGATATGGTGATAACCGATGATAACTTTACCTCAATCGTAAATGCGGTT
>PFLF01000016.1:0-289 GCA_002784505.1 Candidatus Roizmanbacteria bacterium CG_4_10_14_0_8_um_filter_39_9 | reverse complement strand
CAAAAATATTAAAAACGCTATTCAATATCTTCTTGCATGTAATGTCACTGAGGCGTTAGTTTTAATCGGGGGATTGCTGTTAGGCTATCCACATATTTTGTATCCGATTCAACTGCTTTATATTAATTTAGTTACCGATGGTATTCCGGCGCTTTCTCTTGCTTTTTCGCCCCGCGACCCACACCTCATGAATACCACCCCAGACAAACAACTGTCCCTTCTCAAAAAACACGAACTCACCTATATTATTCTCGTCGGAGTGTGGGGAACGCTCCTCATTTTAGCCTCA
>PFLF01000007.1 GCA_002784505.1 Candidatus Roizmanbacteria bacterium CG_4_10_14_0_8_um_filter_39_9 | reverse complement strand
CTCAAAAACGGAAAGTGAAGTTATCAAGAGGTATCCTCCCCCACCATATACCACCTCGCTTCTTCAGCAGGACGCATTTTATAAATGCGGGTTTTCATCAAAAATGGTTATGCGGCTTGCACAGGATTTGTATGAACAGGGAATTATTACCTATCACCGAACCGATTCATTTAACTTATCAACACAGTTTGTGTTCCGTGCAAAAGATTACATAGTTGAAAAATATGGAGCAAATTACGCACTGGAAAAGCCAAGAGGATTTAGAAATAAATCCCGCATGGCCCAGGAAGCTCACGAGGCAATTCGTCCGACAAAGTTAGTTGATGAATCCTCGTTAAATACCGCAAAAGGGAAAAAAATCACCATTAATCATAAAAGACTCTATAAAATAATTTTTGAGCGAGCGGTTGCAACCCAGATGAAGGAAGCGGAAATAAAGGTCGTTAAAATATATGTAAAAAGCAGTAAGGACTATCTTTTTGAAACGAGTTCTCAACAGGTTATGTTTGACGGCTTTTTAAAGCTCACACACAAGGAATTTGTTGCACAAAATAACAGATCCATTGATATTAAAGAAGGCGCTCCAATTACCCTTACCTCACTTGAGTCAAAAGACCAGGGAACTGCCCCCCCTCCTCGTTACAATGAGGCAAGCCTCATCCGCATTATGGAGGAAAAAGGTATTGGAAGACCTTCAACCTATGCTCCGATTATTTCCCTCATACAGGATAAAGGATATGTTGAAAAAGAAAGCAGATATTTTATCCCGACAAAATTAGGAGAACCCATCTCAGATTACTTATCCGCCAATTTCCCCGTGCTTTTTGAGTTGGCCTTTACTGCTCATATGGAAGAGGAGCTTGACGAGATTGCGGCGGGGGCAAAACCGCTCACCTCAGTGCTCCACGAAGTGTATGATCCCTTCAAAAAGCAGCTTGACGTCATTATGAATGACGGTAAAGTCGTCACCATCAATGAAGACACCAATGAAAAATGCCCAAAATGTGAGAAGCCACTCATCATCCGCTTCTCAAAATTTGGCAAGTTTTATGCATGTAGTGGCTATCCGGGATGCAAATTTACCAAATCTTTTTTACATGTAGTTTCCGGAAAAAAATGTCCAAAATGCCAGGGTGATGTTGTGGTAAAATATTCAAAGAACAGGAAACGCTTCTACGGATGCAGCAATTATCCGAAATGTGATTTCAGTTCGTGGACCATAAAAGATGTCAAATAGAAAGTATATTTTCATTTCGGGAGGGGTCATATCGGGTATCGGTAAGGGAATCACTTCAGCCTCAATCGGCTATCTGTTACAGACCTCAGGATTCAAAGTCGCCCCCATTAAGTTTGAAGGGTATCTGAACATTGATGCGGGAACCATTAATCCGATTGAGCACGGAGATCCATTTTTGTGTGAAGATGGCGCGGAAACAGATATGGACATCGGGACCTATGAAAAATTCTTAGGGAGGGATATGGGGCGGATCAACTTTGTTACCATGGGTCAGGTCTATCAGCACATTATTGAAAAGGAACGGCGGTTTGAATATAAGGGGGAAGATGTAGAGGCGGTCCATATTTGTGAAGAAATAATCGCGCGAATTGAAAAAGTTGGCGTTGCCTCAAAAGCAGACATTGTGCTTATTGAGCTTGGAGGGACAGCGGGCGAATACTGGAACGTATTTTTTTATGAGGCGGCACGTATTTTGACTCTTCGAAATCTGGGTGATGTAATTCACATCCATGTAAGTTATGTTCCCACTCCCGCCCATCTGGGAGAGCCGAAAACAAAACCAACCCAACTATCGGTCCGTACATTAAACTCCATGGGTATACAGCCGGATTTTATTGTTGCTCGTTCAACCGGATTTATTGATCAACGCCGTCGCGACCGGTTTGCCTTGTTTTGTAACATGCACGGAGAAGATATTATCTCAGCACCAGACCTTCCATCGGTTTATGAAGTACCGAAAATTCTTCACGAACAGGAGTTAGATGCAAAAATTCTTAAAAAACTTGGACTTCAACAAAAAAAACCAGATCTTACCAATTTTGAAAAACTTATCCGCAGTATAAAGGCACCTAAATCAAAAAAAATTGAGATTGTGATAGTGGGTAAATATTTTGGGACTGGTGACTATCAACTTCGTGATTCCTATGCAGCATTATTTGATGCAATAGATCATGCTTCATGGGATAAACAGGTTGAAGTGGTAACCCGTTGGGTTGATGCTACCCGGATTGAAAAAGTGGGACCAGCACTTATTGGAAAACCCTCCGGGGTTATTGTCCCCATCGGCTGGGGTGAGCGGGGGGCTGAGGGGATGATCGCGGCCGCTGACTATGCACGGCTCCATAAAATCCCCTATCTTGGATTGTGTTACGGCATGCAGCTTGCGGTTGTTGCATTTGCCCGGTCAGTTCTTGGGTGGAAGGATGCAAATACGCAGGAGAATGACAAAAAAACAACACACCCCGTCATTCACATCATACCTGAGCAGCAGCGTATGCTTGACAAACGAAGTTATGGGGGGACCATGAGACTCGGTTCATGGGATGCGATAGTTGTAAAAAAAACTCATACTTTTGAAATTTACAGAAAATATAATGGATTTATTGATGAGAAAAAAGGACTCACAAGCGAACGCCACAGGCATAGATGGGAGTTTAATGACAAATATGTGAAGGATTTCGAGAAAAAAGGACTTATTATCGCTGCACGGTCAGTTATTGAAAATTTAGTTGAGATTGTTGAGCTTCCCAAATCAATGCACCCATTTTACCTGGGAACACAGGGGCATCCTGAGTATAAAAGCAGGCCACTTGCTCCTCACCCGATCTTTCTTGCATTTATTGAGGCTTGTAAAAGTTAAAACGAGATGTTACAATAGAACTCTAAGTTTAAATCTAATTTATGGCAAATGTAACAAAATATAAAGACATGAACCTTCATATAGGCGACACATTAAGTGTTACGTATAAGTTGATTGAGGGAGACAAAACAAGACAACAGATTTTTAAAGGGATACTTCTGAAGATTGCAGGGAAAGAAAAGGTTACCCGCAACATCACCGTGCGTAAGATATCAAAAATTGGCCTCGGGGTCGAGCGCATTATTCCTCTTGAATCTCCAAACTTAGTAGGTATAAAAGTGGAAAAAGTAAGCAACAGCAAAAAGGCCAAGCTTTATTTTTTACGCAATCTCACGGAAGCTGAAGTAAGGCGCAAACTCTACTCAGAAAAGAAATGAACTCCAATTCCCAAACGGGGATACGCGGGGAAGAACTGGCAACAAAACATATTGTTTCAAAACACTACACCATTATTGAACGAAACTACCGAACTCCCCTTGGAGAAATTGATATTATCGCGCAGAAGGGCATGCAGATTGCGTTTATTGAGGTAAAATGCCGCATTGGTGATACGAAGGGTAAGCCCTATGAGGCAATCACCCGAACCAAGCTTCATCATATGAGAAGGGCTGCAACTTTCTACATATTGCAAAAAAAACTAAAAAACTATAAACTGTCATTGCAGGTTATATCAATCCAGTTAAAATCAGATTTAACAGTTGAAAAACTGCTTTGGTTTGAGGATTTAGTTTAGTATGGTCGTTGGTCGATAGTCGCTGGTTATAAATTATTAGTTACAAGTTATATACTTCAATATGTTCGACTCAACAAATGACATAATTGGAAGATTTTGGTACAGGTTTATCAATTATTTACCCGAATTCTTTGGAGGACTTCTGATCCTCATTATTGGTGTTGTTATTGCAGCTCTCTTAAAAAAAATTATTACCACACTCTTACGGTTTATTAAAATAGAGTCAATTCTTCATAGAACAAATCTTATTACCAGTAAAGAGGTTAAGCTATGGCAGAATGTGTTAGTAGAACTAATGAAGTGGACGGTAATAATTTTGTTTCTTATCCCCACGCTTGAAACATGGGGACTAAGAGGCGCAATTTCAGTTCTCAACCAGTTTTTGTTTTACCTACCTAACGTAATTGTTGCGGTTATTATCGGGTTTGTAGGAATTATTGCATCAAATTTATTTTCAGATCTTGTCAAAAACAGTGTGGCGTCGGTCGGAACAACATCTGCAAATACCCTTACCGCATTTACTAAAACAACCATTATTTTCTTTACTATCCTGGTGATGATGAATCAACTGGGTGTTGCACAAGACCTGGTCCGTATATTTTTTACGGGCATTGTTGCCATGCTGGCAATTGCAGGAGGTTTGGCCTTTGGATTGGGCGGTAAAGACAGTGCAAAGGAGATATTGAATGAACTCAAGAAGAGGTTGATGAAGTAAGCTAGTGAATGAACCCATTAAAAAATTCTGGGTTTAACCCAGTTTTTTTTGTGAACTCGGAGGTTCAGAATTGGAACTCAATTTTTAATTATCTAAATAAAATATATCACACTTTTAGACAACTACAGATAGAAATTCCTTGTTAATTGAAATTGTCTTCTTTCGAGCCCTATTATAGATTAGTCTATTAAATTTAAGAAAGAATTAAATAAAATTTAACTAGATAAAAAAGATTTTTCCTTTCTTAGGTTATAATAAAAATCGGGCCAAACCAACATTGGAATTATATAAAATATCTCAATATCTTTCCGCCCGATTTTTAATTTATTACTTCTTTTCTAATTGAGTCTGACGGATAAGTTTAAGACTACCAGTTAAAACACTTTCAACTGTTTTATCTAGTGTAATTTCTTTTATTTGTGCTCCTCCTAAACCGTCTTGGACACCAAGTTCCCTTACCATTACTTCTGCTTCCTTTACTACATTCATACCGTAATCCATATACCCTGGTGATTTAATTGTTCTTGCAAACAAAACATCGGTCAATAATGATTCTGCCTCCTTATCTCCTGCTTTAAAAAAATGTACTCCTACAAAATCAGGATAACCCTTCTTCGTAGTTTCTGCATCTGTAACAACTTCCCATAAGTCAATTATTTTATCAGCAAACGGTAAAAACTCATTTGCAGTTTCTTTCCAAAATTGCTCTCTTTCTTGAAGAGATTGGTCTCTCAATAAAAAATTATTTAATTGATCTCCCATATATAACCCAGTTACCTCACGAACTGCTTCTGGAAGCATTTGCTGTACTTCGGGTGAAATAGTTGCTTCGGTCATGTAATATCACCTCCTTCCATCTTAATATTCATTTTTATTTTTATACTTAGTTCAATTTTGCCAAGTGTAAGCTTAGCAATATTTTAATATTTCTTAGTAAAGAATTCAAGCACAATTTTGAGGCTAATTGCTTAGTCCTGCTTAGTAGATTATTCATCAAAAATATATAATAATTCCTGACTTCTATCATTTAGTGTCCCAAAGAATTTAGTAGCGCGATTTTTTGTTTTAGTTCTTCATCAATAATTGTAG
>PFLF01000097.1:4746-5466 GCA_002784505.1 Candidatus Roizmanbacteria bacterium CG_4_10_14_0_8_um_filter_39_9 | reverse complement strand
AGTCGCCATAATAACATGACCACAGATTTTCGGCTTCTACCGCCTAATTAACAAATTTCTTAAATTTTACTTTTGGTAGAAGAAATAGTGATAAGTCCATTATTTTTTCAGGTTTGGTATGAATATATTGGGACACAGTTTTTGTTAAAATAACGGACCTATCCCCATTTCCTACAAAGGTATGACGATGTACAGGGAAGGTTCTTTAGTTCCCCAACCTGTAAAATTAAAGTAATAAAACGCCCGGCACTTGTTGCCGGGTGTCGTTTTGTTTAAAAAGTAATTTTTTGATTGAAAGCCCTTTGTTTCATAATAATATTTGTGACACTTTTTGGCACAATATCGGATTCAGATAGCCCGAGTTCGTTTAGTAACAAAGATTTAATCTGACTTTTACTTCTTTCTTCATCACCAGGTGCACACATTATCTCAACCTCAATTGCACCACCAAAGTCTGTTATATCTTCAACCAGTACTTCCATCTCGTTTATGATGTATGTATGACGATGTTTTTCAAGCTTAAAGAATGGCTTGAACTCTGTCATCGATAAAATTAATGCTGCTTCTTTAAAATTATCAACGATGATTTCGTGTTCCTCCCAAGCATTATGATCCCCCGTATTCGTAATTGTTTTAGTATTAATAGTGATAGTCTCAACATCATTTTTGCGCGCTACGCGCAAACGCATGTTGTACGAACCAATTTCGTCCATCTCAACA
>PFLF01000097.1:1236-4607 GCA_002784505.1 Candidatus Roizmanbacteria bacterium CG_4_10_14_0_8_um_filter_39_9 | reverse complement strand
TATTTTTTTCCATCCGGATTCTATTTTTACGTTTGACATGGTAAACGATTAATTATTAGGAGACATGCCCTCAACGAAGATAACCAGAGCACCTTTTTATCCATTCTCTATTATATCAACACCCGGCGGGGAGAATCATTCACTGTCAAATCGTTAAAATATTTATATAGAAATATATATATATAAACAGTATGTAAAAAGACTTCTCCAATAATCTAAACTTACTATTTTAGTCTTGCATTTTAGGTAGTGTTTGATATAAACTCTTCCCGTGTCAGAATTAAAATATCAAGCTATTGATTACACTCTACTTGCGACTGAAAATCTCAAACCCGGCGACATACTTATCCATAATGAGGAGCTCGTACGTCGGATTGATCAAATAGCAGAAGATGTGGCAGAAAGGTATAAGGGGCAAAGACTCATGTTGGTTGGCCTTTTAATTGGTGCAGATGCGACCTTAGTCCGTTTAAGAGAGGCATTATTTAAAATAGGATTTGATAATGTTGAGACTGAATATATGCAGGTGAGAACTCGCGGGGAGGATCTGGAATCAAGCGGTGCAATTGAAATAATTAAAGATATTCCACCCGCAATGCTTGTTGGGAAAAACGCACTTCTTGTTGATGATATAGCAGATAGTCTTACCACATTTGCAGGAGTCGCGAACCATTTCCAACCAAATGGACTTGCCTCTTTTGCGACCTTTTCACTCCTTGAAAAACCCGCAAGGCATAAACCAGAACTGGTTGGGGTCCCGCTTGATTTTGTTGGATTTAAGATCCCAGATATATGGGTTGAAGGATTTGGATTAGATTCCTATGGATACGGAAGAGGAAACCCAAATATCGTGTTTGGCCCAACTCCCGAAGCACTAGCATTCAGAGATGCTCAGTTGAAATAAAAAAACCTAAGCATTGCTGATAGCGGAGCACTCGTGGTCTCGGAACAACTTAGTCCTAAACTAATATCAGACCTTAATTCGTATAAAGTAAAACTCACTCGGTATTTTACCTCCCGCTTCAAATTTATGTAAAGAATTCGCAGGAATTATTATCACAACTTCTGGTTTATATTCAACCACTTCTTCTTGCCAAAAAAACTTTCCTGTTCCTTTCAACACAATGCCAATCCCATTTTTCACCTGGTTTAAGTGTTCCTTTTGTTAACGCATCAATATTGCTTGTTATCAGATCATCTTTCGTTGCAAGCGTTTGCCGTGAGCAAGGAGTATTGTGAATTTCTTCAAATGGGACTTGAGAGATATTAAATATCTTAAATTTTTTTTTCATAAGACAAATTATACTAATCTATGTTTTTTCGTAAAGGCTCTTCCAGAACCGGATGTGTCAAATAACCCGGATGTATATAAATTTATAAACCATCTTCGATAGGTTGTATTAAATAAGCACGTTCAGCCTTACTTCGATTATTCAAATAATCGAAGTAAAAATATTGCCAAGTAACAATTGTTTATCATAGGTAAATAAGGTAAAATAGTGAGTTGATATGGGCGCGTTGGCGAAGTGGAAACGCGGAAGTCTGCAAAACTTCTACTGCGCCGGTCCGATTCCGGCACGCGCCTCAGGATGTATAAAAAGGAGGGTGGGCAGGACGGTAATGCGCAAGTCTTGAAAACTTGTGAGCGCAAGCTCTAACAGGTTCGACCCCTGTACCCTCCGCATTAATTCTTAGTAATTTACTATCATTAATGTATGAATAATATATCAATTCTCCATTTTTCTCTTAATCAACATATTAACTACCAAGATGGATCTGTTGTTAGTAGAGAAATCTTTAAAAACCAATCAGGTACCGTTACGTTATTTGCATTTGCTAAAGGACAGGGATTAAGTGAGCATAAAACTCTCTATGATGCCTTTGTTTTCATAATCGATGGGGAGGCAGATATAATAATCTCTGGAATTCTAAACAAAGTAAAAGCAGGAGAAATAATTCATATGCCAGCAGATATTCCACATGCCCTTAAAGCAAAGCAGCAATTCAAAATGTTGCTAACGATGATGAAGAAAAAATAAGTAAAAACATATTCTGTTATAATCCGAGCATATGGAGAAAAAATAAGGTTGGCTGATGGGATCCTTTTTGCATCTGCAGAGTATAACTATTCAATATCGGCAGTTTTAAAAAACACCATTGAATGGGGCTCTCGCCCTTGTGGGAATGCTGTTCTTAACGGTAAGCCTGCTGCGATTATGGGAGTTTCCGGCGGAATGATGGGAACGGGGCGGGCACAATATCATTTGCGTCAAATATGTGTACAAATTGATGTGTATCTTCTCAACAAACCTGAGGTAATGATCCCATCCGGCCAAGATAAATTTGACCAGGATGGAAATCTAAAAGATACACATACTGAAGCAAAGATAAAAAAATTAGTAGCAGCACTTATTGTGTGGACAGAGAAATTTTAATGTAATTCTTACCTCTCTTGAAAATAAATATCGTTGTAATATGATTACAGTGTATTAGTTTCTTCAAGTTTTATAATTTACATCTCAATAAAATTGTTATGACTACATTTACACATAAAAGGGTCCTCGTTCTTTTTACCGGTGGAACAGTTGCGGGAAACGTTGCAAAAAGTAAGGTTTCCCAAAATGTAAAATCTGATCCAAACAGCTTCATGACTATATTAAATAACTCCGTCGATATTATTAAGGCAAACTGGAATATTGAGATCGTTCCCTCGATCGTTGAACTTTTTAATGTTGATAGTTCAAACATCCAACCGGAAAATTGGTCGACACTTGCAGCTAAAATCCAGGAATCATATGATGATTTTGATGCTTTTGTGGTACTTCACGGTACAAATACCATGGGATATATCGCAGCCGCCCTCTCCTTTGCTCTTGAAAATATTAATAAGCCAGTTGTATTAACAGGCGCACAGGTTCCTCTCGGATATTTGGGGACCGATGCCGTAACTAACTTAGTTAATGCGCTCCGGATGGCGGTTTGGGAATACAATGACGTCAAAGGAGTTATGGCTGTTTTTGGAAGCAAAATTATTACTGGAGTACGGGTAAAAAAAGGCACTGACTTTGACTATGATCCGTTTAATTCATTCCAAACTGGGACATTGGGACAAATCGGGCGATTTATGAGGATAGATGCAAATGCGCTGCAAAAACATGTAGGTTATTTATCCAAGTCTAAACCTTTAGCAATCCATGGTGACATAACCATAGAAAATGAATTGATCTAAAAAAGGGTATGAAAAAACTGCTTTTGGTTTGTGTGGTCATAAGTCTTGCGATTCTTTCTTATATTCTTTTTGTTTCCAAAAAAGAACCGTTTGTGAACCCTGTCGGCATTCCTTCCCCAACAGTCAAACCGCTTCTTGCCTA
>PFLF01000097.1:1054-1196 GCA_002784505.1 Candidatus Roizmanbacteria bacterium CG_4_10_14_0_8_um_filter_39_9 | reverse complement strand
CAAATAAAGCTTGACCGCCCATATAGTGAAACACCAAACTCAACATCCCAGATGTTTTATTTTAAAACTCCAAAAAGACCAAACGAACCCACGATGGATAGAGTAAGTGGTTTGTTAAATATGCCTAAAAAACCAGGGGTCT
>PFLF01000097.1:0-603 GCA_002784505.1 Candidatus Roizmanbacteria bacterium CG_4_10_14_0_8_um_filter_39_9 | reverse complement strand
TGCTAATTTTGAACATGATTATAATGCTGATTTATTCTCACCCCATAATTATTATCAATGGATTAAAGCCCCCCTTTCAATTCATCAGGGAACAATTGATGAGGCAGTGCCGCCACAATGGTCTCAGGATTTGGTATCAGCTTTACAAAAAAAGGGCGTGAATGTTATATATCATACATATCCCGGAGATCATAATATGTTTCCTTCCGCCTGGAGTGATGCAGTTGCAGATAGCTTTGCCTTTTTTGATGAGAACTTTAAGATACAATAGTATCAATATGTCCTCTATTTTATTTTCCATAGTCATTCCAACACTTAATGAGGAAGAGAATATCGCTAACTTGCTTGAAAGCATTGCAAACCAAACATGTAAGTCTTTTGAGGTAATAATAAATGATAGCGGTTCAAAGGATAAAACAAAAGAGCTGGTTAATTTATACGCTTCAAGGCTTCCCAAACTAACATTTATTGAACATAAAACACAAAATGTCAGCACTGCCCGAAATCACGGAGCATCACTTGCGTCATATGAATGGTTGGTATTTTTTGATGCCGATGTCACCATGGAGCCCGCATTCCTGCAAAAAATGACAGACCACATTG
>PFLF01000045.1:4596-5560 GCA_002784505.1 Candidatus Roizmanbacteria bacterium CG_4_10_14_0_8_um_filter_39_9 | reverse complement strand
TAAGGGCCCGTACTGAGAACGTAAAGCCCCCGCTTGTCCGATCGTGAGATATCCGGAAACAGATGCATTGCCGGACATATCCAAGTTACCGGGCCCGGCGGAAGCATTTGATGTACCAAGTGCAAGTGAGGCCGATATGGTTGCATAGCTGGTAGCCAACACACCGCCCGGCGAATCAAGTATGATATTGCCCGCGTTATATGTCTGAAGAGTGAGGTCCGAACTGCCGTAAATTTCTCCGGCTTGAAGATATAAAGGCGCGCTACTTTTAACATATGAAGCAGTCGGGTTAGTGAAGACAAGATCATATGCAATTGAGACATCGCCTGAAGAAGTAAAAGATGTAGGCAAGTTAGAAGTGACTGCTGTTTCGGAAACGGAGAAAAGAGAAGACCCGGTATCTTTTACGTTAAAGAGATTTCCGATAGTGCCGTTAGTCCCAATATTAAGAGAGAATAAATCGCCGGTTGCAGTTACTGCCGATCCTGGGCTCCAGTCAAGAGATGCAAGATTTCCAGTAGTCAGACCGGTTGAGGTGGAGGAGAGGTTGAGGCCATTTCCTGTTGAAAGGGAGTTGACTGTGAGATTTATTCCGTTAGTGGTAGTGCCGGTTGAGACAACATCGAGTTTAGAGGAGGGGGAGATGTTTCCGATGCCAAAGTTACCCGTATTGACAAATGAGTTATCTCCCGCTTTTCCGGCAAGGTGAACGGTCGCTGAGGCGGTAGCTTGGGCTCCAAGATTTACCGGGTCGGCAAGTATCTTTGCAACAATCACCCCATCCAGCACTCGTTGCCATGGACTGCTATCAGATCCCCCTGACGCCATAGCTGCCCACGAAGACCCATTGTAAAAATATACCGAATTATCAGTTGAATTAAAATAAAGAGATCCTGATCCAAGAGCTAACGGCGCCGCGCCAAATCTTCCGAGCTGTATTTGACCTCCCGCAAGTAAGTTGCCG
>PFLF01000045.1:0-4565 GCA_002784505.1 Candidatus Roizmanbacteria bacterium CG_4_10_14_0_8_um_filter_39_9 | reverse complement strand
TATATGAAGGGGAGAGTGATCCGATTCCAAAGTTACCGTTATTGAGTATTGATGCTACTGTAGTTAATCCTGCATCACCACCGGGTGAAGTTTTAAACGTAATACTTCCTCCATTTAGCTGTGCAATCTGAGAGGTAAGCCCCGAAAAAACCAGGTTGCCGGAGAGCGACGCAGTGCCTGAAATGTCAAGCGCTGCACGGGGAGCAGTATTACTGATCCCTACAAAGCCCGAAGGAGTAATGGTCATTCGTTCAACAACCGACCCATTATATGTTTTAAATCTTAAAGATCCACCATCTGTTGCGGTAAGTACAATATCCCCGCCACCTGCCGATTGAATAGTCGCGGTTTGCGCACTCGCGATCGTGAAATTTTCACTTGCATAGGTTGAACGGATTGCGGGATTTGCCGCCGCAATTAGCATATCCCCTTGGGTACTGATAAATGGGATTGATGATGCCGTTGTACCAGGAGGAAGGCCCTGAAGCGTCTCGGCATTCATTGCATATCCCACGTTCGCAATCTGCTGCCGAGGAGTCATTTCATTGGGTTCCGAACCTATGGTAACACCCATCCATATCTGTGTATTTTCGGTAAAGATTGTTGATGGTAACTGTGTGTTACAACTCGGGCCCGTATCATTTCCGATAAGGGTTGAAAAAATTCCATCCTGGTCGGGACTCGCAGTACAGACCCGGGTTGACCCCGCGATAGGCGAACCGCCTGAGGAAACAGTATAAAAGTTGTAAGTATTGTCAATAGGGGCAATAATAGGGTTACCAAGACTATCGGTAAGTCGGCCTTGGAATGAGATAATGCGAGCGCCTGCCACGGGAGTCGAGGAGTATGCAAAGGGAGTTCGAGGCTGTTTAAAAAATTGATTATAGACCCCGGCGCCTATGAAAGCCATAAGAATGAATGCGAGGGCAAAACCGATGTAATGACGTACATCAAGGGATAACTCGGTCGCTGGTCGCTGGTCGTCGGTCGTCGGTTGATAGTTACGAGATATATCTGTATCAATTTTTTCTCTTTCTCTCTCGACTAACGACTTATGACTAACGACTGATTTAGCAATCTCCTCCTCAATCTGCTTAAATTCATCAAATGCTATGTATCGTTGATCATGAGCCCATTTAATAAAAGTATCCACAGACGAAAGTCTTCTCTGTATCTCAGAAGGGGTAAGCTGATCTTGTAACAGCTTGTGAATATATTTGCGAATGGACTCTCTCGTGATGTGATTCATAAATTACATACCAAACATCATTTTTCGTTTCAACAGAAAATGCTTGTGTGATGTTTTTTTTGATTGTTGTGTAACGGAATTTTCATACGGAGTACTAAAGAGAGCGGGATCCGTTAAATTCCTAAACAACACAAACGACCTGTTAAGGCTATTAGAAGCCACATTCAAAACATGATGTATATAACTTTTCATACTAAAAACGTGAATTTATAATAGAAACAAACTCGGCTACATCTGTATATTGCTGATTTTGTGCTGAAAGATCCGGGATAGAGGAGGCAAGGCTTTTACGGTAAGCTGAAATAATGCTGTCAATATCCTCCAAGTTTGCACTTGGTTTAGACGGAGGTGCGTTAACTATGTGTTTGGCCGGATTTTCCTGCATCCATCCTTGATGTATACAAAAAGTACAGAACTTTCTCATTGTTGAAAGGCGCCGGCTCACGGTTTTTTGTGGAGTTTGATTGTTTAATAGATACGATTTGTAGTCCGCAATAAGCATGGGAGTAATAAACTGGATAAATCCCTGAAAGGACTCTCCTTCAATTTTTTGCCCTTGTGACTCACTCGCAAATAAAGCCCATCCGATAAAATGACGCAGATCAGATTGATAATTTTTTACCGTTACAGAAGAAAAATTTTCAATCTCAAGCGAATGTCTGAACTCAGCCACCAGATTATCAAGATTATACCTATTTTGCATATATACTTAGCATAAAACAATAGTAATAAGTTTGTCAAGAGCTATTTAGTACCTATTATGATATAGTTACACGTCTACAAGGGATATACAAATAATAGACTCATAGCATAATTTAACTAAATTTAATATAATTACCGTATGTTTTTTTAGCTGACCTAAATATATCAAATACCATCCACATACTTATAGTATATTCAAGTCACTGAAAAATATTTATAAATAATAAGATTTGGTTAATTTAGTTTAAATGAGTTTAATTAGGATTTGTTGAACGATTGGCAATTATCTTGAGTGTTGCGACATATTTTTTGAATTACCAGGCTCAGTTTGATGTATCAATGCACGTCTGTAGCTTACAGGAGCCAAAATATTTTAGAATGCAGAATAGCTGGGCACGAGAGGTTGGGTTAAATAGCACTTATAATATTTAATTGCCAAATTGATTTAGTTGTTTTTTGGCCCTATGTAGTCAGACGGGACATATATTTTAATCCCGATTTAATGTAATATTTGTGCGGCAAGTTGTATCTTGTATTCTATTAAGAAAATACCTATGATATGAGTATGCAAAAGATGATTATCCTATTTTTGATTTTTATTATTGTCTTTATGTTTTTTACCGGTCTCTTCTTTTTTTATGAGGCCCGTTTTATGTCAGGAAGGGCAAGCGTTGTAACCACGGGATTTTCTCCTGAGAATTCGACCGTGGTTCCGGTTTTAAGAAGGGCGTCTATTGCGAGTGGACAAAAGGTACGCGTGATGGTCTATGTGTTAAGCGAGCAGGGGACCGGAGCATTTGGACGAAAGGTTGAGATCTCGAATCCGGATCCTTTAAACATTACTGTCGATCAAGCACAACAGCAAACGGCGCAGGATGGAATTGTGTATTTTGATATTTCAAGTAAGATTGCCGGGGTTTTTGACCTTGAGGTTAAGGTAGATGGATATACACTTCCCAGCAAAGCCCATATTGAGTTTAATTAATTTTCACCAGTTCGTGCGGAATGATTTGTAGAGTATGAGAAATCATTTGTGGGAAGTTGTGTGACCGCAACATAAGGGCACGACTTCTTGCAATTGCATGAGGGCGGAAGAAATGACGATATAACAAATAGAATAATAGAAGCGTTTGAGCCAACAAGACAATCTCCACGATATGTTTTTTCATTGCGTCCCACAGGCCAAAGAAAAATTTTATGGTAATAAACCAAAAGGGAAGAATATCAAAATTCAGCATAATGCTGCGGGGAGATAGTGCAGACTGAAACATAGTTTGGGCGAACGATCGAAAGTATTGCGGATCATCGGAGGGCGGGGAGTAGGTAAACTTGCCATTTTTACTGACCTTTAAGTCTTGTTTTGGAAGAGTGGCCGCATATACTGGAGAAAACATAGGGCCTAAGGAAGCCTTAAGTTTTGTATTGCTATCGACCGTAAACATTGAAAGCTTTATGGTTGTATCGGGAGTTGTCTGACCTGACATGGTAATTGTATCACCCGTGAAAAAACTACCTCCATTGATGGACAGAGTAGGTGGCATCACGACCGGCCCGATAGATGCATTTTCAGTGGAAGGAATAGGAGGAATACAAACAGGGGTGGTGTTTCTGTTATCGGTATCCTGGGCAATAAGACAGATATCTTCAATGACTCGAGATGTAAAAAGGCGGGTGAACTCAAAGTATCCGGTGTCGTCCGCTTCTGTGTCACTATACATACCCGGATTATTTACCTTTACTTTTGCATGTGGTGAAGAATAGCCAAACAGACTGAATCTGCCATCTTTTGCGCCGGGCGTTGGAGCGGGAATACCAATATAGGCGGATACCGATACATCAACAGGGCCTATGGTATATGCGGAAACAGTTTTTGGAGAAGCGGATATAATTGTTATAGCGGTTATAAAAACTACAACTGCTATAATTTTTATTTGACTTGTCATGCTATATTCAGTTTACTCTTTTCTCTTTTTTAGCTCACCTTTAAGCTTTTCAATCTCTTCACGTTCTTTTTCTACTTCCTGTTCAAGCTTTGACTCTTTTACTACCAATTTCGTATACATGGTCCGGACGAAAAGGATAACAATAATGACAGTGAGGATGATCATAGTCACTACCTTCCATGGAAACACCCAGACGGAAATAGATCGCTCAAGCGCCTTTCCTTGCTCACCATATGAGGCCACAAGGTTGATTTTGTATTGACCAAACATCCACTTTGATCCTAGTTTATTTGTGTACTCACGTGCCGCATCAGGGAAAATATTTTCTTCTTTGAGAGGGGACTGTTCTATAAGTCCACCCAACATGTCAGAAAGAGAAAGAATGCCTCGTGGACGGATATGATAATCGCCCTGGTTTAATATTTCACTTGTCACATCAATCGGGCCATATTCAAAAAATGACTTGGCAAACAGGTTTGATATCATTGCATTTTCCGTGATGGGGCCGGCAACTCTGATATAGATAAGGGATGCAATGCGAGGCGACACTCCCTGGCCTACCGTGTTGTCTACTGCCTGGGGTAGAGCGGTTGAGGGCTCAAAATAGACAGAAACATAACGACCACCCGGTCTGGCATCATTGGGCACGGAAAGCGTTGCCTGTACTGTCA
>PFLF01000117.1 GCA_002784505.1 Candidatus Roizmanbacteria bacterium CG_4_10_14_0_8_um_filter_39_9 | reverse complement strand
CATTTGGGCAGATATAGAATACCTTGGTAAAGCAGCACATGGTGGATTGTTGTGGGACGGCAGAAACGCTGTTGTTGAAATGTCCCTCCGGATCAATAATTTTATAAAAAAAAACCCACTCCCAAAAAATAAAAGATGGATGACTACGTATAATTTTGGAAAAATTGAGGGTGGAGTAAGTACAAATACTGTTCCCGATCGATGTAAATTAACAGTGGATATTCGGTATCTTCCCACTGTGACTGAGAATAAAGTACTCACAATACTGAAAACAAATTTCCCTAACTGTTCAATAAGAATAAATTTGTCGGAACCGCCCATCTTCAACAAACACAACAATGCCCATATAAGGAGTTTGTCGAAAGAAGTGTCTCGAGTAACCAAGGATGTTACTGTAATTGATGTCAACTATGGAAGTACTGACGCACGTTATTATTCAACTCAAAATATTCCATCGGTCTCATTTGGACTTGATGGCACTGGCACACACAGCGATGATGAGCAAATTGATATTTCAAGTATATGGCGATACGAAGAGATTCTTTTAAATTTTATTAATAAATTAAAGTAGCATGCCAGAATTAGCAACAAAAAAAATTACTGTTGTAGGTTTGGGAAGTATGCCAACATTAGATCGAGCGTTAATCACATCAGGCAGTGTTTTACCCCATGCTGATGGGCCATTTCATAATGCGCGCCATAATATTGGGCTAAACATCGTAAGAAATGTAACGCAGAGGTTGGGACTACCTGAATTGAAGATGGAGTCTGAATCACTTCAAGAGTCTGTCGAAGGCAGTGGTGAAATGCGCGATCAATTGTTTATTGCATCTTCACGTGGAGTAATAGAAACGCCGAAAGGACCGGTTGAAGTCACAGTTGTATATCCTGGACGCCATCTAAACGCTACCATGGAAAATCTTATGCCCTGGTTAGAAAAAAATAACGTAAATCCAGCAAATCTCGTCATCGTTGCAGACGATGGAACATTAGCCCCAGGAGAATTCAAGACAGATTTAGCTGCTCCAAAAACCCATAATGGATTCGGACCTGTTTCTGAAAAAATGTGTGGAATGGTTCCAATCATGAGGGTGGGAGTAGATGCACCCACAATCACTTTAGACTGGGCAAAAAAAGAATGGGATTTTTCAGATGCGGTAACAAATAGAGGAGGTGAATATGTTGAACAAATGTTAACAAAGTTTGCTGAACACCGCGCGGGAAATCCAATAATAGCGACTGAACGATTTCCCAATTCGAATTATGGAAAGGCGTATCAAAGAGCATTGGCCTATTGGGACAACCTTACTTTTAGTCAGGCACAAGAACTTCACAATCTGTCTGAAAAGATTTCTCTCCCAATAATAGGGGCTCCCCTGTTCCTTCCTCAATATTTAATCGAGCAATCTATTCAACCTGCCGTTGATAAGTTGGGTACACTGTTTGAAACGATATTAAAACTCTATAAGTCGGGTGATATTAATGCTCGTAAACTGTTGGATAATAACGTGCCAGAACCAGTCCCTCAATATATTCTTGAGTTGTATAAATACGCCCAACTAAGTGATGACCCAAGTTTTGTACCTATGGGGGTTGATAATTGCTTTGATTTTATGATTACACCTGATGGTGTTAGGATCATTGAGGGTGACATTAACGGTGGAGGAAGGGGTGCCACTTACCAATTGGCACAAACGATGATGAACCAAAATGAATCTGGATCGGGCGACACTGCATACGATGAACGACGCAGCAGACTTTTTGGTCAGCTTGATAACCTGTATACAACTTTTACCGAAAAAAAATCTCTTCCAAAAAATGAACGACCCTCATTGGTTCTTTTACAGGATGAAAGAACCCTGCAAGAAAAAGGAGTAGAAAATGCAACTGATTTGGCAAAATTAGACCCACTTGTGGGAATCTTATCAGAAAAATATGATGTAGTTTATACGACAGAGAGGCATCTTCATGTTGAGGGTGGTCTTATTTATGCTCAAGATGAAGCTGGGAAAAATCACCACGTAGATATGATGTGGCATCTTTCAACCCCTGCCCGCAAGGATGAACAGTACTATAAGCCAATTGCCGAGGCAATTACTTCAGGAATATCAAATACGTTATTGGTCAATGACCCTGCAAAAGATTTGCTGTTTTTAAATAAGGCAATATGGCCAGTACTTAGGGATGAAAAAACAATGAAAGAACTATTTGATTCTTCCTTTGAAAGTTTATTAGCAGCCCAGGAATTGTCAACAGATCAAATTCAGACAGTTCTTGAATTAGAACGTGAGAGAGGCTTATATAAAGCGCTACAGACTAGTCAGTTTGGAGAGAACACTGTTGCTATAACCAGAGTATATGACGCCTATACTAATTACCAAAAAATAATAAAATTAACAGAACAAATAAGAGACATCATTCCTTTTCAAATTCAATTGAATCAAGAAAATGTTGATAATGTTGCTGACTCAACAGGTTCATTTTTTGTTAAATCACATTCGCTTACAGATTATGGCGGGCGAGGAACGGCCGCCCCATCAGATTCAAAAAGAGCTGCAGCGCTCTTGGTTGAAATAAAGGAGGGAAAATATAAAGGAAGTATGATGGCGCCGATTTCCTCAATACATCACCCATTGCTCCCAGAACATAAGGTTGAATTGAGAGTCTGGCATTCAAATGCACCAAAGGTTAAGGGCGGCCAAAAAGCAAACACGCCGTTCGGTAAAAACTATTTTAAAGATACCTATCTGGTGAGGGTAAATCCTCCTGATGAGGAAAAAGTAAGACTTAGTAATGGAGGGGGTGTGACAACAGTTATCGTTGCATAAAAATATGGATGAATCAAAAACAGTAGCGCATATGTCGATTCCCCAGGAAACGCATACAACTACAAAACAAAATAACACAATTTCCGATCCGTTATTTGGGATAATAAAGGGAAATTCGCGATTGGAGCGGTATCAGGAATTTTCAAACAAAATAATAGGCTCCATATGGAAAAACAATAGTCAAGACAAATTCGGTTTTGACTATTGGAGAAGTCAGCATTTTGATGGTGGAAACAAAAAAGCGATGTTGTTTAAGGTTCATCAAATGAAAGATCCAGGAGATCTAAGCGTTCAAGATTTTGAGAAATTCGTGAATCATATCGGGTCAGCTGATTATATTCGAGTTAGGGTCATCCCTTCTGATTTTACCTCAAGCCAACTCCAACATATTCCAGTAGGTGGAAGCTGTGTCCTTGAAACATGGGCTATGAAAATAATTCACGAACTTTTGTCTATAAAAAAAGATGACTTAAATTCAACTGAGCTAAAATCGAAGGTAGAAAGATATATTCTCCAAATTACTCAAATGGCCCCCACCATGACTCATATTTCGGGTGGCGTTCTGGGGGGGCAGGATGATCTTATTCACCTAATTGAAAGTGATATGTGGACCAGTTTATTGCAGAAATGGGGCATTCCTGAAAATGAAGCAATAGGACTGGTAGATTCTGCCTACTCACGAATAAATGAATCATTAACAAGAAGATCAAAGTTAATAAACATTAATTCTGAAGTTCATTCAGTGAATTTTGATTCACTCAATTTAAAAAAGTCGGTTAGAGAATGGCTGCATTCCATGGGGATGGAGTGGAAGGAGAATTTTCGATTAATGGAAGTTCTCTATACATATTTAGGAGAACATCAGTTTGAAAATCTTACAAGTGCACTCAAAAGTAAATTGAAATTAAATGGATTATCCTTGAGACAGAAAGTTGGTATTTCCAGACTTCTTTCCTATAATACTCACACAAGAATGAAGCAAATAGACCATCTAACAGTGGCTGAAGTCATGGAAATACCTCAAGAAGAGGCACTAAAACCAATCGACGCCCCCGTCTCAAAATCAAAATATGAAAATTCACACGCTACCGGAGAGGACCGTTACAATTATAAATGCATAGTTAAGATGATCCGATGGGTGCAAAGCACAAATACACCTAATACAAGAAGGGTCGGTTTTGCAGATATGCCCTACGGAAATCAGATTGCTCACCAAGAACGAAATATGGGCTCTATTGTTAAGGGAAAGCCGGGGACTCAGGGTTATTTTAACTCATTAAATGACGTTCTCAACAGTCCCACTCGACTTCATCATAATAATATTTCAGAGCATTTGAAATATTTAGAATCGTTTTTGATTGATTATTGTTCTGAAAAAAAACAATTAATTTCAAAAAGAATGTTATTCAACCAACAACTCATTGAGATTTTAAAGGGGCAAAATAAAATTAGTCTTGAAAAAAAATTATTATATAAAAAGAAATATGAAAGAGAAAAGGAAATGTTTGAACAAGCTGGATTGGAGTCAAAACATGCCCAACTAGATAAAAAAGCAGTTCCAATAAAAGCAGAGCTTACAAATATCAATAATAGGATAAAGAATCTGACAAAACATCATCCTTTTCCGTTAAATAAAAATCCTTTTGTAATGCATGCATTTAACTTTATGTGGGACTCTGATTTTTGTTCATTTCTCATCAAATGCGTGGGAATACAAAATAAAAGAGATAGTCTACAATCAGAAGATAATACAATGAAAATATACATGAGTGATGTATCTATAAAAGAAATGTTGGGTCTTATGAAAAAAATTTATCCCAAGATAAAGTCATATTATTTGTATATCTATGGGTATTCTGAATATCCAGTGAAGTTACGAAACACACGTCTGTTTTAACTTGACAAACAATAGTAGTTCAACTTAGGTTATACGAAAATTCGTATTCTGTTTGATTATATTTTATAATTACGAATATGATCGATCAAATTCTAAGTCTCTCCAAAAAACTCATTTCCATTCCCTCAACAAAAGACAATCCTCAGGGTTTGAGCGATGTGCTTGACATTGCCAAAAACGAGCTGACCGGATTTACCATTGAAGAGTTTGAAAGTCGCGGCATAAAAAGCATTTTAGTATATAAAGGAGATGTGGGTCAAAGAAAATTCAAATTTATTCTTGATGCACATCTGGACGTAGTACCCGGCCGAGAAGATCAATATCGAGCGCTTCAAAAAAATGGAAAACTCTATGCACGGGGAGCAATAGACATGAAAGCCGCTGCCGCAGTTGAACTTCTCGTTTTTAAGGAGATGGCCAATAGTGTCTCATATCCTTTAGCACTTCAGCTGGTGACTGATGAAGAGATTGGAGGATTTGACGGAGCAAAATTTCAAGCAGATCAAGGAGTACGAGCTGAGTTTGCAATTGCCGGGGAAGGAACTGATCTGAAAATAAAAAATGAAGCAAAGGGTGTTCTCTGGGCAACTATTTCAACAAAAGGAAAAACAGCACATGCTGCTTATTTATGGCAAGGGATTAATGCAATACGAGAAATGAATAAGGTGGTCACAATTCTTTCAAAGGCGTTTCCGCAACCAAATAAACCGGTTTGGAAATCCACGATGAATATTGCGCAGATTTCATCATCAAACAAAACGTTTAATAAAGTGCCCGACGATTGTTCCGTAGGAATTGACGTAAGGTACATCCCTGACGACACAGATTCAATCGTAAAGAAGATAGAGAATCTCCTGCCTGCGGGTGTGACATTAGATATTCAGGTCAAAGAACCTGCTCAGTTTACTGATAAAAATAATAAATATATCAAGTTCATGCAAAAGACGGTGAAAAAGATAGTCCACAAATCAGCGCCGACAATTTTAGGATATGGGGCATCAGACATACGTCACTTTAACCGAGTGGGAAATGATGGGATTGAATTTGGACCGATCGGATATGGGCTCCATACTGATGACGAATGGGTTGATATTAAAAGCTTGCAAAGCTACTACGATATCCTCAAAGAATTTCTTATGGCGTAGGTGTAGGTGTCACTCCGGATAAGTTGTCACGACATGATATTTTGGTTTCCGTTCCTTTTGCGAAATACTCCGTCTTGCCGTAATAACATGGTTTTGAAACAACATCTTTAGGTTGTACAAACCAAGATCCTGTTCCGTAATTTTGCAAAACAAACTTCATTACCCGATTCCAAATTGGAGCGGCACCGGTAACTCCTGATGCAAGATACGGATTCATGGGGGCATTGTCATTATTTCCCACCCATACCGCGACCAAAAACTCAGGCGTATACCCGATGGTCCAGTTATCTTTCTTTTCATCCGTTGTCCCGGTCTTCACGGCGACCTTATAGCCGGGAATTTCAAGGGTTGAGTTTATACCAAATGCCTGTCTTCGTGCAAAATTATCAGACAGAATGTCTGACATAATATATGCCGTTGAACTGCTTAAGACCTGCCGACCGGATGGGGTGTATTCAAATAGTTTTCGGCCTGACATATCCTCAACACTTAATACATCGGCAACATCAACCCTCCTTCCTCCATTTGCAATAACACCGAATGCCGTTGCCATATCGGTCATGTAGACTTCCCCACCTCCAAGCGTCAATGAGAGTCCAAAGCGCGAAGAGTCATCCCAGGTGCTGATTCCCAGCTTCTCGGCATGCTTCACAAACGCTCCAACCCCCACTACGCTGAGGGTACGAACGGCGGGGATGTTATACGAATTGGCAAGAGCATAGCGAAGGGGAACTTTGCCATGAAATCTTCCGTCATAGTTTACCGGCTGATAGGGCCTACTTCCGGGAATGATGAAAGAAATAGGTGAGTCATCTAATATAGTTGCAGCAGTAAACCCTTTTTCAAGCGCCAGTGAGTACATAAGCGGTTTAATGGAAGATCCCGGCTGTCTGAGGGCGGTTGTAACATTAAATGCCCCTGAGGTTCCGTTAAAATAATCGGAGGATCCAACCATAGCAAGAATTTCACCGGTCTCTGGCTTTGTTACCAAAATTGCACCATTCCCCACGTTCAAGCTTGCTACTTTTTCAAGCTCTTCCTTCAATATTTTCTCGGCTTCCATCTGAATGTTCAGATCAAGCGTAGTATTCACATTTAATCCTCCCTCCTCAACAGTACGACTTCCATAAAGCCCTTCGAGCCTTTCCTTTACATAAAATACAAAATGAGGGGCTTTTATTGAGGTTGCAAGTGGAATCACTTCAAGTTTTGAATTTTGACCTTTGACTCTTGAATTTTCATCAATATATCTCTGCTCTCTCATTTTTTTTATTACATCATTCCTCCGCTCTACCGCGAGGTCCGGATTAACATAGGGGGAATAAACCGACGGGGCCTGTGGCAATCCCGCAAGAAGCGTTGCCTCATCAAGCGTTAAATCTTTTGCATGTTTTCCGAAATAAGTCTTTGAGGCTTCCTCAATTCCATAAGATGAACCCCCGTAGGGCACCTGATTTAGGTACATTTCAAGTATCTGATCTTTGGTAAATAATTTTTCGGTCCAGAGTGCAAGAATAATCTCCTTAACTTTCCTGGTGATGGTTCGCTCCGGCGTAAGAAGGGCCGTCTTCACTAACTGTTGGGTAAGGGTGGAACCTCCTTGAAGTGATTTTGTAATAAGTGTTTCTTTTGCTGCCCGTACAATACCGCTTAAAAACGATACGCCATTATGCCGGTAAAAATCTTTATCTTCAATTGCAATAGTTGCTTGTTTTACAAAAGGAGGAAGCTCGTTCAGGTGAATGGGAGTTCTATTTTCATCACGATAAATTTCATACAGCATTTTACCGTTCCGATCATATAGGTGGGTTGACTGAGCGAAATTGACTTTACCTATTTCTTTTGGAGATGGTAGTTCAATAATAAACTGATAGGATTGATAAAAAAAGACCGCAATCAGACAGATAATAAATCCTAACATTGCAAAACGAAACTGCATGGAAAAAAAAGAAATAAACAAACGGTAGGGTAATAATAAAACCCATATACAAAAACCAACCAGCCTATTAATAAGATGATAGATAAAAAGTGACAGGTATTTTATAAGTATTAATATAAATTTCCCAATATTCACTGTTGCCCGAATACTAAAACGGAATAGGTGACCGAACCCATTTGCGAAAGCTGCGAAAATTAACCCCAGGATAAATAATAAACGAAGAACAAATACGGGACGCTGCGTTTTTTTAAACGAACGGATAAGCGGTTTTTTATTTTTAAGATAAAGCGTAAATTTCCAAATAAATAATACTATATATACGGGAAGAAAAATAATTCTGCAGGATACTTCTCCGGTTAAAACAAAAAATTTAATGCACAAAAACAACACGAGAAAGAAACTGTTTGATAGTCGTTTACACAGCAGTGTAAAGCGGAATTTTAAAGCCGGAAACATAGCCTACATATTACCATATATTATAGGCTTATTCAAAGGCATATTAAGGAAGTTGCGTAAGTTTTGCCCGCACTACAAGTCGCTTCCACCATGTGCCGGGCGGTACGCAGGTAATAAGGGTCACATAGGATGCGTCATATTTTTGGTCAAGCACTGAAATCTTATCGGGCATTACCACAAACATTTCCCCCACCTCATATTCATATTCAAGATCGCCAACGGTAATATAAATTTTATCGCCTTTCTCAAGAGAGGACAGATAGGTAAAAATAGTTTTATAATCTTTCGAGTTGTAAAGCTGGGGCAAGGTTGAGTGACCGAAAATCGCCACATTGCCATACTCTCCCGGGAGTGTTCGGGGCATATAGTGAACTAAGCTTTTTGAAAGATCTTCCCCCCCCACAATGACATGCGCTTTTGAAATATTAATTTTAGGGATGGTTATATAGTAGTCTTTTACGCTGAATCTGTTTTGTACCGGCGCATCTTTTTGTGTGGGAAACCACAGATGCGCTTGGGTAAAATCCCTCAGATTGTTTGAATATTTTGAGTCGGTCCCCAACACCGTACTTGCTTCTTGGATAGAAGATGCAATGTCAGATACGGGAAGAGGTGATAAAACATTCTCCTGAATAAAAAAACGGGAGTACAACTCAAATGATAAAACAGGATAAAAAGACCAAAACAATAAAAGAGCTCCAAGAATGAGCGACACATATGAAAAATAGTTTACTGCACGTCTTTTTATGGAATTATTTTCTTTCAAATACACATGCATAGAATTGTGCTTATCTTACTTTGAATCAATCTGTAAATCAATATTGCGTTTAAAGAAGGGGATGTGGGAGGACAACCAATACACGCGTGGATACATCTGGATTTGCACTGCAATTGCACCTATCTGGCGTGACAGATAGGTTTGTGCTTCCGTATCCTGACTGCCTTTTATGTGCTCCATAATCTCAATACCATTGGAAGATTTAACCGCAATTGCCTTTGATTTAAGGGTAAGCACCGTACCCACCCCTTTCTTGGTAACTTTATCGACGGCGTAGGTGATATTTTTTGTTTCAAATTTGAATCCGCTGGGCGTATCCTTTTCAAGTTCCCCTGCAAGAAAGACCAAGACCTTATCATTTTCAAAATAATAGAATTTTGATGTTACCGTTGCCTGAAGATTTAAACTATCTCCTTCTTCCCCCACTTCTTTTGAATATTTCGCATTACTTATCTGAAAATCCGTGAGTTGATCAATAAATGTTATCCCAGCATTTTGAATGGTGGTTGACTTATCTTGTTGATTTTTTTTTGCTTTATCCAAAAGCGATCCCTTAAGATCTTCAAGGTCTTTTTTTGAAACGGTTCTCAGCGTTTTTTTTGTTCCTCCGGTTATCGCATTGTCGTTCATAGCAAAATATACCGATGTTGATAGGTCGGCGATCCGAAATCTTTTATTTTTGTCCAAGTTGGATTCAATGCCAATTTCAATGGCAGTAATTTTTGCTTTTTGCTTTCCCGGTAATTTTGCTGAACCATCGGACGCGAGGGTTGAGGATGCGACCGTAACGTCACCGTCTAAGGTAAAACGTATATTGTCGGCTTGAAGCACGGTATCTTTAGAGAATGTCTTATCTGTATCATCAAAATTAAAAAGCGTTACCTCTCCTTTTGCCTTATCACCTATATCCTTTTTTCCTGTCGTTACTTTTGTGTCTTTGAGCTGCATTGATGAAGAAGCGATGAGGATCGGGATTTCCACAGTGGAAACTGTTCGCTCTACCGTTTTGGTGGGCAAAGTAATAAGGATGGTTGCTTTATGGAAAAAGAACATCAGACAGAATACTATCCCAATAAACAGTACTATTCCACCGAAAACTAGTCCATACAATTTTATGTTCATTTGTTTGAAGGTGCGCATCAGAAAACTTCCAACCTTATTCATTTCCTCTATGCTTTTTTTTAAAAAAGGCTCGGAAGGAGCAATAATTTTCTTACTCTCATCACGTGGCCCGTGGGCGACAGACTGACTATCCATTAACCCAATATCCTCACCTATTAAAAAGCCCAAAACAGATTTTTGTTTGATCGCTCCAGCATCTGGTGCTTCATCAACACCAGATTCAATTGTTTCAATCTGCTTCTCAAATACCTGAACGAGTCCCGATACGATATCGGCTTCATTTAATATCTCTACGCGCGGCATCTGGGCAAACAGTTCAGATGGCCATTTGTGCGTTATGATACTTGTCGACTCTTCAATAAGGCTTGATGAGTTATATAAAATAAGTCGGTTTGGAAGCAGGGCATTTGATCCTACGGTCGTAAATGCCGAAATTAAATCATCAATAATTGCATCTGTTCTGGCAACAACAATACTTCTGATTTTTCTTCCTGACTTATATACAAACACACCAATGTTCGTATCATCAAGCTCGACTAAAATGGAGGTGAGAGCTAAAGACTCCTTGTCATGCAGGAAGGAGGCAACAGCTTCATGACACTCTATATATCCTACCGGCTTAAATTCCAGATTTTTTGACAATTCTTTTATTTTTTGCAGATATGGCCTCTTAATCTCCTTAACAGATTCATCAATTAAATGTGAAAACAAAAAGAAGATAGTTTTTTCTACATGACATTGGGTCTCCTGCTCAAGCTTATAAAGGATCTCGTCGACATCCTCCGTAAGATGTTCCCAGGAATCCGAATATTGAAATTTTTTTTTAGTCTTTACCGTAACACCATGTTCGTCTTGGACAAGAATATACCCGCACCCCTGTGACTCTTTAAGAAAAAGACCGAAGAACACGTCTTTTATATTTTTTTTGGAGGAAAAGAAGGGCAAATTCATAGTTTATTTTAACATAATTTGTGAAGGCGGGTGTCTACTCAATCTTGTATCGTACGAGAACTTGATCAATTCCTTTTTTAGCAGTTGTCAGCGCCTCTCCATAAGAGACTCCCTGTATGCTTGCATTGATTGCATTTTCTATATACCGGGAAATCTCATCATTCAAACCCGCATCATATGTTTTTGAAATAAGGGGAAGTGATACGTATACGTCGTCACTTGCCTGCTTTACCACCGCCCCGATATACTCATTTTGAACAACAAGAGGGGCCAGATCTACTCGTGCATACGGTTCTCCAAAAAGACGCGTTGAGCTTTCTTGCTCATATAGTTTGGTCATTTGTTCCTTTTTTGTCAAATATTTTAAGAATTTCCACGCCTCAATCTGGTTTTTGCTCATCTTTGAAACACCTTCAACCCAATAGCTGGCAATCGACACTTGCTGACCTCCTGGAGGTTTTGGAATCGGAACCACCTTTATTTTTACATCCGGGTTCATTGCTTTTATTGCAAGCAGATCGTATGAGGGCGCTATGATCATGGCTACTTTCTCCTGAGCAAATGCTGCAATAGAATTAGGCATTGCCTCGCTCCATATTTCATTCGGTTGCTCTGCAAATCTTCGATATGCCTCAAGTGCCCCAGCAGCTTCTGGTTGGGAAAGTTTGTTAAGCTCTCCGCCGTTTAAGAGAAGCATAAGCCCATATATATCAGAAAAGTGTTCGACATTTGACGCAGTCCCCATAGCCATTCCAGATGTGATAATAACACCTTCCTTGTCGGTAACCTGAACTCGTCCTGCAAAATCAATGAGTTCGTCCCAGTTTGAGGGAGTGGTATTAAGTCCGGCTTTCTTTAACAAGCTCATATTACAGATCAACACTAATCCATCAACTTCCAGAGGTAATCCGTAATAATATATGCCAATTTTGAGATCCTTTTGGTGAATAGGGAAAAAGGTTTTTTCAAAATCCACATTTGTCATAATCTCAGGAGGAAGAGGTGCTGTTATTTCGCGAATCTGCGGAAGCCAGGTGTTGTGATATCTGAAAATATCGGGGCCTTGTCCCTTTTGGCTCCTTACAATAAGCTTATCCTTATATTCCTGTGGCGATTTCTTTTCGTAGGTGATGGTTACCCCAGGATTACTATCTTGATATTGTTTTATCAAGGGGGCAAATACCTGCTCGTCTTCCCACAGCCCCCAATATACCAACTTTACCTCTTTTTTTTGAATATTTTTTGATTTACTGGTAAAGATTGAGATAAAAAGTACTAAAAGAATGATAAAAACCACCACTCCCAGTCCAATGACTATATATTTTACCTTGCTTTCCTGATAGACTAAAGGTTGATCGGAAGGAGCAATTTCGGGCCCGGCTGTGTGGAAGGATGCGTCTTCAGGAGATGCAACCTCTGGAGACAGCTCTTCAGGTTGGAGTGCATTGGTTTCTCCAACAGGGACTGTCTCAAAAACAGGAGTTGGCACTTCTGACGTAGTTTTTTCATCCATGTATATTATGATAGCAAATATGAAGCTCAATCGCACTCAGTTTATATTTCTCTTTCTTATCCCCATACTGGCGATCATTGTTTCCTTTTCAATTTGTGCATATGGTCTTATAAGACAAGAGGCTATGACAAAAGGAACGCTATACCCTCATGTTCTTATTGATTCTCTCCCCGTTGCCTATAAAACGAAGGACTCAGTTTTGGGAATGTATGCTGAAAAAGAAAAAAAAATACAAAAAAGCATCATATATATTTCGTATAAAAATACCGTTATAGCAACCTATTCGGCTGAATTGCTTGACCTACACACTAATATCGATGAAATATATGAAAGGGCATATTACGTTGGAAGAAGTTCTCACGCGCCCTCTCGCTACTACCAGAAAGTGGCCGCACTCTTAGGTTTAGAGGTATTTCCGTTTACCACACAGATCCAATATAACAAAGCCTATGTGGCTGACGCCCTATCCCAGTTTGAGGATTCGTATAATGTGCCGGCGAAAAATGCTTTATTCAAATTTGAAAATAACAAGGTAACCACATTTCAAAAAGAAGAAAAAGGGAATAAACTCCTCGCCGACCTCTTTCTCAAGGATATTGAGCAATCTGTTCGAAGCCTCAAATACCGGCAACAAAATATCGTTGTGACTTTACGGGAAGTGCCTGTTGAGCCAGACATAACACTTGCAAAGGCAAATCATTTTGGCATTGAGGAGTTGATCGGAGAGGGTGTCTCAAACTATACTCATTCAATTCCTACCCGCATTCATAATGTTATTTTGGCGGCAGCAAAATTTAATGGAGTTATGATGCAAAAAAATAAAGTATTTTCATTCGGTGATGCAATCGGAGATATCTCTGCAAATACGGGATACCAACCTGCCTACATTATCAAGGAAGGTAAAACGGTTTTAGGAGATGGTGGCGGTGTATGTCAGGTATCAACCACCTTTTTTAGGGCGGCTTTGAATGCAGGACTCCCTATAATCGAACAGCATGCCCACGCCTATCGAGTTTCGTACTATGAAAATGACTCAAAGCCGGGGCTCGATGCAACAATATTTTCGCCCACTGTTGATCTCAAGGTTGAAAATGATACACCAACTGATATCCTCATCCAGACCATTGTTGATGAAGATAAAATGCTCCTTTATTTTAAACTTTATGGAAAAAAAGATGGCCGGAACATTGAAATGTCAACGCCGGTATTGTTTGACGTAGCCTCGCCTCCTTTGCCCGTGTATCAGGATGACCCGACATTAAAGCGAGGGGTAGTTAAACAGGTTGATTTCGCCGCCTGGGGAGGAAAGGCTAAATTTGACTACAAAGTTACTAAAAATAATGAGGTACTTTTCGAGAAAAATTTTTACTCCGTATACAAACCTTGGGCAGCCGTGTTTTTAGTCGGGACTCAGGATTAGCGGAAAAGGCGTGTTCTGCCAAGAACATAATGAGGGTTCTTATTTTTTCTTTCTCCAATCTTGGTTGCGGGAACACCTCCCACAATTGAAAAGGCATCAACGTTTTTTGTGACCACTGCACCGGCTGCAATAACAGCACCCCGTCCGATGGTGACACCGGGTAAAATGGTCGCTCGTGGGCCAATAAACACATAGTCCTCAATAATAACTGTTCCAGACTCCGACTCAAAATTTTCGCTGTGAATGTTGTGCTGTGAATTATAAATCATGACGGCGGAGGCAATATCCACATGACTTCCTATTTTCAATACCTCCCGGCCATCAAGAATGGCATTTTCGCCGATAATTGAGTCATTTCCAATTATTATATTTTTTGGGTCAAAGAAACGTGCTCCCGTGTGAATAACGGACCCCTTTCCCATTTTGATCCCTGCAATTGCGTAACACATCCAACGAAAGGAATGGGAAGGGACATGCCCAATTATATGAAGAATGAACACTTGGGTTTCAAGCAAAATATTTGAGAAACGAATAATAATCTTGTGTATTGCCTGATCTATTGATAATTGTTTTCCCATCTTATCTTTAAACATGTGACTATTTTACCATATTTCTTGACCTGATCATCCGCCGATAAAGCGTGATGTTACCGTTTCCCCGCGCTTTCCGAATATATATCTCCGTCTTGCATGTGTAATGTACAGCAGATACTGTGCGCGTGTTACCCCCACATAAAACAGCCGCCTCTCCTCTTCAAGCTGAAAGAAATCGTCAATAGATCTGGAGTGAGGAAGGATTCCGTCTTCCAACCCCACAATAAAAACTGCAGAAAATTCAAGTCCTTTTGCTTGATGAAGTGTCATAAGGCGTACTCCATCGACATTCCTTCGTTTTTTTTCGCCCTCTGAATACTCCGATTCAACCAATGCTACCTGTTGAAGAAAGATGACAACATCAGGATATTGACCCGCAACCGATTTGAGTTCTTTGATATTTTCAAGCCTCCCGAAATCCTCTGGATCATCGGGACTATAGAGGTCTAAATAATTGGTGCTGGCAAAAATTTGCTCCATCAGTTCTATCGTCGGAATGGACTGAATCTTAGTGTATATTTTTTTGTAAAGATCTGCAAACTGCAGAAACCTTCGCTTGCCCAGTTTTTCTACCCGATCTTTTGAAACTTCATCAATCGGATTTACCAATAATCGCAAATACGAAAGAATGTCTTTTACTTCTTTTCGTTCATAAAAGCGCGTCCCTCCAATAAGGGTATAGGGAATATTGTAGTGGAGAAATGCCTCCTCGATAACCCGTGACTGCGCATTGGTTCGATAAAGCACCGCAATATTCTGATATGAGAACTGATATTTCAACTTTTCAATCTCATGTACTACATAAAACGCTTCATCCTGTTCATCATGGGCTTCATATACAATCACGTCTTCTCCGCCTAAATTTTCAGTGCGCAATTTAAGGATGGGATGACCTTCATTTTTTGAAATGATTTCAAAGGCATAGTCCAAAATGCGTTGAGTAGACCGATAGTTTACTTCCAGATTGAATACCTTGGCTAATTTAAAGTCATCCTGAAATTTTTCCAAATTCCGAATGTCCGCTCCCCGCCATGAATAAATACTTTGTGAAAAATCGCCCACTACGGTCACCATTTTATTTTTTTCACTTAATTTGCGGGTGAATGTATATTGGGCATAATTGGTATCCTGAAATTCATCCACAAAAATATGAGAGAACTTATTTTGATATCGGTCGAGAATATCATCATGCCTTATAAATAATTGAACGGTTTTGAGAATAAGATCGTCGAAATCAACCGCGTCATTTTTCTTCATGCGCTTTTCGTATTCCTCATATACCGGACAGACAACCGCTCCACTATAATCCTGAAATGTCCTCAGGTATCGCTCGGGACCAACTAAAACATTTTTTGCTGTAGAAATTCTGTTCGCTATATAAGATGCAGTGTATTTTTTTATATCCTTCTCCTTGAGAATATGCTTAATAAGCGTTTGCTGATCATCATCGTCATATATCGTAAAATCAACGGGGATACCGATGCTTCTCCCTTCTTTTCGAAGCACCATTGCACAAAAGGAATGAAACGTGCCGACATACCCTAATTTTTTTTCTGTTTGAAGCGCGATTCTTTTTTTCATTTCTCCCGCAGCCTTATTTGTAAAGGTGATCATTATTATGGATGATGGATCAACCTTCAGGTCATGAATAAGATGAAGTACCTTATGGATCAGGACTCTCGTTTTCCCCGATCCGGCTCCTGCAAGAATAATAGAGGGTCCTTCCGTGTATGAAACAGCCGCTTTCTGCTGTGCATTTAATCCCTTGAAGATATCAGCTTTCATAAACTATAATTATAGTCTATGAAATACGTTATCGGAAACTGGAAGGCAAACAAAAATTATGCAGAAGTTAAAAGCTGGATTTTTTCATTTCTCGAAGTATACCGACCCAATAAAGCAATATATGGAGTTGCCGCCTCATATCCTTTTTTATCTTACCTTCAAAAAAAATTTGGGGGGCTCCCCAATATTCTGATTGGTGCCCAAAATGTTTCAACCGTTGAAGAGGGAAGCTGTACCGGTGAGGTTACCGCAAAATCACTTCAGGGAATTGTCAGCTTTGCGATCATCGGTCATAGTGAAAGGCGGAAGCATTTTAAGGAATCTGACCAGGATCTTGCGCTTAAAATTATACAGGCAAAAAAATATGGAATTGAGCCGATTTACTGTGTTCGGGACGAGAATGATCCCATTCCTGATGGGGTAAAATTTGTAGCCTATGAACCTGTTGCGGCTATTGGAACCGGTCAAAATGAGGCGCCGGAGAAAATGCTTGAAATGAAAAAAAAGATTAAACTTCCAAAAGATTGCATATTCCTCTATGGAGGGTCTGTCAACGAAAAAAATGCCTCCTCATACTTTGCTACCAAAGAAGTTGACGGCTTTCTCATCGGCAAAGCATCTCTTGATCCGCTCCAATTCTTTGCAATTGGAAAGCAGGCTTAAAAGATCAGAACAGAAAGGCAACGAAGATGGTAGTTGCCGCCACAATAAAAAGGATGCTGCTTAGCTGAATATTTCCCGTTTCTGGAAGCTTGTCTGTTGTTTGGGCCGCAATCGTTGGAATCGTAGTCGGCTTTGGGATTGTGGGCTCAAGTGATACCCCTGTATTTCTGATCGGTAAATCAAAAGCAGTCGGAGTCGGATTGCGATACACAAGAAGGGTCGAGGTGGGAGTCGGAATTATTGTTGTTGGAACAATTTCCTCCTCCGTTGGAACGACCTCAGGAGCGCTCGATGATGAGCTACTTGCCATACTAATGAGTATTGTTGTTGGGGAGGGAAAAGCGCCTTCAGTGGGTACTTGCTCCTCAGGTAGACTGCTTGTCTCATCAGACGGCATCAGACTGGGCCCTGGCGTTGTGTTCATTGCCAAAAGGACGGTCGTGGTATAGGTTATGGCGCTTGCCTTTGTTTTCTTTATCTGCGTTGGTGCATTTGTTCCTCCCCTATTTAAAATGAAACTGAGATAGCCAATTGCTCCTAAGATGCCTATTGTCATCGCAAGCACCACAATATTTCGGACTTTTTTATTTTTCATACTATTCTCCCAACCAACCATCGATTGACGAATGAAGTTGGGCATCAATCTTTAAACGAGATGCTCCTGTTGCGACCTGATACTCCTTATAATATACCTTTTTTTCTTTATTAAAAAGAGTGGTAATGTCTGTAATATTCCAATTTGTTTGATTAATCTTTATTCGCGCCCTGTCTATATCGGGAACATCGATAGTGCGCAGCCCGATAAACACTTTTGTGCCGGGCACTGATTTTAAGAGATCTGCTTCCTTAAGCTCCATCCACGCAGTGTCATATATTTTAAGACCGGGAGATTTTATTTCAGTTACTACAGGTTGCGTAGGTTCAGAAGGTGCCGGTTGACTCCCCTTATTCATTAGGAAATAAATTGAGTATCCCAAAAAGAAAAGGATCATTACTATGAGAATTACTACAACTAGTACGGGCGGCTTTGAGGGTGATTTGAATGCTTTTGCAACAGGAATTGGTTGCACAACCGAAGTAACCTGTTGCCGTACCGTCTCTTTATTCACGACAGTCTGAGTATCAAAATGTGGTATGATCGGCTGCTGTTTTTTCTGCTGCTCTTTTCGCAGTAGTATCACCTCGTAAATCAAGAAGCCCAACACTCCTACAAACGCAACTAAGCTTATTTTATTGACTGAGGCAAAAAACTCAATAATACTTCCCATATTATGATTTTAACCGATGTTCCTCTCAAAATACAAGCATTAATCCAGCACCTAATACTACCAATACAAAGCTTGCGATGTAAAATGACTGATAGTTCCCCCCCGTGGTGGGAGGGGCCATGGTGGGCGATGGGTAAACATAGGGAATATTGGTTGGCGTCGGGGCCGATACCGTTGGCAAAATAGGTGTTGGAGAGGGGGTGGGAACTCCTGGAGGTATCTGCGTTGGGCTGGGCTCACCTGTTGGGGATGGCACCACAGTTGGAATAATCATCGGCTCGGCAGTTGCTTCACCAAGCACCTGCTCACCGCTTTTTGCAATCATAAAATTTCTCTTCAAGGTCACCTTTGATCCCGCCTCATTTTTTGCGGTTACGGTAACCAGGTAGGAACCTGGCTGAATATCGTTCGTGGGAAGCACTCGCCATTCCCCTTTATTATCTACTTTTGTTCTATAAGAAAACTGCGGAGACGAGTTTATAAAAAGCATGATATCAGTATCGGCAATACCCATTCCCTTGAAAAGCGGTCTCAATGCGGGAATAATTGCATTTTCACGCGGATACAGTATTTTAATCTTGGAGACGAAGTTATCATTTTCAGTTGCTACACCAAGCACAGGGGCTTCTGCTAAAAGATTGTACTGTTGACCCAATACTACGGTTTTATTCGAAGACGAGATATTACGATATACGCCAGAAATATGAGATGTTTGATTTTCTTCGCTTGTTATTGAAATATCAAACCGTTGATTATCGGCAACGTCAACATTCGTCTTGCCGCTTACCTGACTGGTCAAAGACCTGAGGGGAATAAGCCATTCCCCCGTTTCCTTCGTGATGGTTGCGAAAGGAAAAAGTTCGCCAACTCTTAAAACAACCATACTGTTTGCAGAGGCCTTGCCGTTTGGCTCGATTACTTTTCCATATACCGGCTTAGTATATGAAGTACGGGTTTCAAGAGGCAGAGTTTTAAGATGAAATGGTTTGTTCTTATTTGAAACAAAGACTCCATTATTTGATTGAATTTCAAAATAATAATCGGTGTCAGGACGCAGTTCCTTTAGAGTCACCAAATGATTGATATAGTTTGAGGGCGATCCGACGATATCCCGCTCGTCATACTCAACATGATCCAGAATTTTTTCTTCACGCCCATACCGTACAAGGCCTGACTCTTTATCCTTCGTCGTCCACAAAATGCCAGCTTGGTTTGAAAAAAGATTGACGATTTCTATCGTGTCCAGCTGTTGTTTTTTCTCCTCTGGAAATGGGGATGGTCTTTGGCCCATAACTACAATGGCTATAAATGAAACAACAAAAACGCACACAAGAAGAATGCCTATTTCTTTTCTAGATTTTTTATGCAAATATAAACTGCTGTATGCCATATTACTCAATTTTTTGCTTCAGGACTCCGATAATCTCCTGATCCATCTGATAATTCGGAATGTGTGCTGGTTTTATACCAATTTGTGCGTTAATTTTCTTTTGAATGTGATATATATCAATTACTACCCATGCAACTATAGTAAAAAAAATTGCAACGGATAAGATGAGGATTTCTGATTTTTTCATAAGTAATATCCCTCCAACTCAAATTTAATATTCAATGACCCGCTTGAAGTTCCCGTCAACTCATCTTTATCAATCACCATGTGTTTCAATGTTTTCAGACGTCTTTGGTTTATAAGGTTGCTGACAAATGATTGCATATCTTCGAAATCAGTTTTTACGGACATATTTACCATTAGTGAATTTTTTTTCGTCTGTTTCCCTCCTTGCTTGAGATTGATTCTACTGATATCTATTTGATTTACAACGATACCCGAACTTGAGGCAGCTTTCTCAATATCCTGAACTATTTTATTTACCTGAGGCGTTGAAGAGATTGCTTGATCAAGCAAGTATAAATCACTTCGGTTTGTTTCAAGAAAGGTCTGAATATTTATTATCTTTTTTATGACATTCTCATATCCAATATCTAATAGGTGCAGCTTGCCGAGTTCTTCTTGAAGTGAAAATACATTAACCAAATTAGGTCGTATGACAAAAAAAACAAAGAAGGAAAATGTAAGAAAAAAAATTATAGAATAACTATAATCTTTCACTTTTGATGAGGTGAGTTGCTTTTTTAGATATTCCTTGTCCATAGCTATTTTAAACTAAATCCCGACAATTTAAACGGGCAATAGAAATTATTTTCAACCCTCCGGATACTTCCCAGTTCGACCTTTGTAAATGCTTTATCTGAGTTGAGTTTATTGAGCAAGAGCTTGACTATTGACGGATCTGTTGTTATCCCCTCAAAAGTAATCCCACTATCGGTCATTTCCAGTCGAGTCACCCTCATTGAGCTTGGAAAGATCGTAAAAATATACGTAAACATCCGTGAGAATAGATTTTGACGGCCTATAATCTCCTTCACTTCACGAGTTTTTAAGTCAACTACCTGGGCTTCTGATAATAGCGGATCGGAAACTGCAACTATCTCTTCTTTTTGTTGTAATTCATCTCGAAGATCAATGATCTCCTGATCAATCTTAAACCGGTAGAAAAACACGGCAATCACCACAATTTGGGTCACAACAAGAATATAGCGCAAATAGTGAAGCGCAAAATAGATTATCTTGCCAGTGAGGTCTTTTTCCTTTTCCTGGATCAGGTTAATCTTATATTTCATTTTTTGGCTGAACTTAATTTCATAACCCTTGATTTAAGCCTGGCTGCTTTATTCTTATGGATCACTTTCTTTTTGGCGGCTTTATCGATAAGAGATATGGTCTTTTTGGCTTTTTCTGAAGATCCTTCTTTCCCTTTGTTTTTGACCATAAATTTTACCGCCTTTTGAAGGGCGTCACGATGCATCGAGTTATGTTTTGTGCGTTTCGTATCTTTCCTCATTTTTTTCTTCGCTGATTGGATGTTTGGCATACTGAAATCACCTCCTTTGAGAACGTAATAGTAACAATAGTTGCCTTTAAAGTAAGTATAGCTTAATTTGGTTTAGATATCATACTCTTTTTCAAAGATTTGATTGCCATATGACCCGGTAAATCTCAACGTCAGCTTTATTTTGCCAACAACCGTGTGATACACACAACGGCCAGATGAACAGGTGCCAAGGGTAATTTGTTTTTCCACTCTTTGTTCTTTTTTGGTAAGGGCAATTGTGCCGATAACACCCTGCAGACCTTTTTCTTTTTCTTCATACGAGAGTTCATAGTCTATCGTTTCTGTTTCCGTTGGAGTGCCTTCGATTTTAATCAAAACTTCCTTTTTTCCGGCAAGTGCAGAAAACTCAACCTGTGTTCCTGCACCGACCGTCGGGGCGATTGTTTGCTCATCAGTAACGCCATTGGTTACAACAGGCTTAGAGGGAGCTTTGGTATTTAGTTTATATATTCCAAACGCTATAACACTGGCTAATATAAATATCACTACTGCGGGAACAAGTTTATTATTTTTGTCTGTTTTTTGCATATAAATGATCAAATTAATAATTTCTCCCTCAGAACTCTCTCCATTTCATGCTTCTTAACTCTCTCTTGCTTCATTGAATCTCGCTCTCTAAGGGTGACCGTATCATCTTCCAACGTTTGATAATCAACGGTAATACAATAGGGTGTGCCAATTTCATCCTGCCTTCGATACATTTTACCGATATTCCCCACATTGTCATATTCAACCACATGTCTTTTTTTGAGTCCAGTATAAAGTTCGCGGGCCACTGAAACAAGCTTTTCATCTTTTTGAAGAGGAAAAA
>PFLF01000104.1:5347-5489 GCA_002784505.1 Candidatus Roizmanbacteria bacterium CG_4_10_14_0_8_um_filter_39_9 | reverse complement strand
ATATCGTCTTTGACAACGCCCCCAATGATGGCAAACCTGGCAACATCACGAACGGCACCATCACTGACTCCAAGGGGAAGATGTACGTCAGGAAGTAATGTCCTTTCCCGCACCGTAATCTGATTTATAAAAAGGGGCCGCT
>PFLF01000104.1:2772-5255 GCA_002784505.1 Candidatus Roizmanbacteria bacterium CG_4_10_14_0_8_um_filter_39_9 | reverse complement strand
TGGATGTTTGGTCGTGAAGGGGAAACTTTGCAAATATGAGGGGTTAGTTTCGCCAAAGTATCAATACGTTTAAGATTGTAGGGGATTTTCGCCTCCATTGCTAAGGCCATCGTATGCAGCACCGTATTGGTGGATCCTCCCATTGCAAGGTCAAGGATAAATGCATTATCTATTGCTTCTTTCGATACGATATCTAAAGGATAGATTTTTTTTCCGATGAGACGTTTTATCACTGAAGAAGTTTTCTTTATGAGTTCAATTCTTTCTGGATTTATTTCCCACTCACCTTTTTCTTTATTAGTCCACTTTGCAGCGGGTATCGTTCCATTTCCAGGAAGTGCTAGTCCTATTGCTTCAGCAAGGCAGTTCATGGAATTTGCTGTAAACATACCAGCACAACTTCCGCATGTCTGGCACGCTGATCCCGCAAGTTCTATGAGTTTATTTTCTGAAATTGTACCAGCCGCATGTTGTCCCACCCCTTCAAAAACAGATATAAGATCGGTGTTATTTTGTCCTGCCAACATAGGACCCCCACTTACGTAAATAGAAGGGATATTGAGTCGAACCATTGCGTTTAACATACCAGGGACAATTTTGTCACAGTTTCCAATACCTATCCACCCATCGCACGGATGTGCTGCAATTACGGTTTCAATCTGGTCAGTGATAAGTTCCCTTGAAGGAAGGGAATATTTCATACCAAAGTGTCCCATTGCAATACCATCATCAACTGCCCCGCCAATATTGCAGTACCATACGTTGAAACCATTCCTTTTTAATTCTTCAACAAGAATCTCACCCAATTTCTGTAAATGAATATGACCTGGAATATGTGTTGTATAAGAATTTACGACAGTTACAAATGGTTTTTTTCTATCACCAATATGGTCGATTACTCCCGCAGCTTTCATGAGTGAAGCAGCAGGCAGCATATGATATCCCTCTGCAACTATCCTACTCCCTTTTTTCTGGACAGCTTCTATACCCTTATTAATAAAATATTTTTTCATTGTTTTTAAATAAGATAATTAAATAATAAATCATCTGAATGAATAAGTTTATAGTTAATTTCATTTTTGGCCATCCGTTCAATCAGAGGTTGATAGTCGGCACTGTCTTTCAATTCAACACCAACTAATGCCGGCCCTTTTTCTTTATTATTTTTCTTAATATATTCAAATAGGACAATATCGTCATCCTTGCCCAGTACATCATTCAGGAATGTTTTCAGTTGTCCTGGTTTTTGGGCAAATTCGATAATAAAGTAGTGTTTTTTGCCTTGATATACGAGACTTCGCTCAAGGATTTCCTGATACCTCATGATATCGTTATTCCCTCCACTGATGATACACACCACTGTTTTATTTTTTATAACTTCCTTGATGGAATCAAGGGCAGATACGGTAAGAGCACCTGCGGGCTCAGTGATAATTCCCTCACTTTGGTACAGTTCAATCATAGTAGTGCATACTTTTCCCTCAGGTATACAAATGATTTTATCAACATACTGCTTGGTGAGGGAAAGAGTCAAATCACTCACCATCCCGACTGCGGTTCCTTCCACAAACGTATCAATTTTTTCAAGGGGGGTCACCTTGTTATTTTGCACCGACCGATACATGCCAGGAGCACCGCTCGCCTGCACACCGACTATTTGAATTTTCTTATTCACTTTTTTTATATACGTGGATATCCCTCCAATTAAACCTCCCCCTCCGATTTGGGAAACGACCACATCGACGGATTCCAATTCTTCGTAGATTTCTTTTCCGATAGTTCCTTGTCCGGCGACAACCATGATATCATCAAAGGCACTTACGTACACCGCATTTGTTTTCTTTGCAAATTCTTTCGATGCCTTTGAGGCCTCATCATAGTTGGTACCCACTAATTTTATTTCAATAAATTGTTTACCAAAATTGCGGACTTTATCGATTTTCTGATTCGGAGTGACGGTTGGCATAAAAATAACCCCATGAATCTTGAGAAGTGAACAACTGAGAGCGACGCCCTGTGCATGATTTCCTGCACTTGCACATACAACTCCCCGCTTACACTCTTCTTTGGAAAGGGTGGACATTCTATTATATGCTCCTCTGATCTTGAATGACCGCACTTCCTGTAAATCCTCCCGTTTAAGATATATATTGGATTTATAGAGTTCAGATAGACGCTTATTATATTGAAGTGGCGTTATTGAAATGACACCCTTTAGTCGCTTTGCAGCATTCTCAACATCCGTACACGTAACAGTCATATAATTTTATTATTAATTTTTTTGTAATATTGTGTCAAAAATATTGAATACTTTTTTAATTTTTTTGTTTTTCTGGTCGTAATTCTCTTACTTTTTTCCCCGTTTGCCACATCTCCGAATCATTCATTTTTTTGAGTTCGGCATCCAGTTTTTTTCGGTAGTCCTTCTTGCTGTTTTTCCTTATGACAACCTCTGCTTCTTTCCCCGTTTTTACACGGGAGTA
>PFLF01000104.1:1414-2739 GCA_002784505.1 Candidatus Roizmanbacteria bacterium CG_4_10_14_0_8_um_filter_39_9 | reverse complement strand
AAATTTATCCTTCCAGTCTAGAGCGCCTCTTTGAGCGGTCGTTGAACAATTCGAAATCATCCAATCCGCACCTTTTTCTCCTATCATCGGATACAGACTTTGAGTTGCCTCTTCAACTGTCTCATTAAAAGCCTCGCTTGGGGAGTGACCCATTTTTCGGAGAAGATTGTATTGCGCTTCCATAACTCCAGCAATAGCACCAAGAAGAATTCCACGTTCTCCAGTTAGATCGGAATTCGCTTCTTTTTCAAATGTCGTTTCAAATAAGTATCCCACCCCAACTCCGATACCCATCGATACAACTTTTTCAAATGCCTTTCCAGAGGTATTTTGGAATATAGCATAGCTTGCGTTAATGCCTTTTCCCGCTAGGAAATGTTTTCGGACAGTTCTTCCCGCACCCTTTGGGGCAACAAGAACAACATCTATATTCTTTGGAGGAATTATTTTCGTATGTTTTTTATAGGTAATGCCAAATCCATGGGAAAAATAGAGCGTTTTATTCTGAGTAAGATGCTTTTTTATGACTGGCCACAGGGCAATCTGTCCCGCATCCGATAAAAGATAAGAAATAATCGTTCCTTTCTCAGCCGCTTCCTCTATTGAAAATAATGTTTTTCCAGGCTTCCATCCGTCCTGCACTGCCTTATCCCAAGAGGGAGATGGATACCGCTGTCCCACAATAACATTAAACCCGTTATCGCGGAGATTAAGCGCTTGTGCGGGTCCCTGCACTCCATATCCGATTACGGCAATAATTTCCTTGCGTAAAGCCTCCTTTGCTTTTTTGAGAGGGAATTCAGATCTGGTTATAACCGTTTCATTGACACCGCCAAAATTCATTTTTGCCATAGTTTTTTGTAATGTTAATTAACGATGGGCGACATGGTATTTAATATTTACAATCTCAACGATCTTATCCATCTGTTTGACAAGGGTATCAATCGCTGTGGGTTCGATATCCGCAGTTATCGTAATTTGGGATATCCCTGGTTTTTTTGTCTCGAATGCATTGAGATTTTCGATGTTTATTTTCCGTTTAGTCAGGAGCCCTGTTATCCGATAAAGCACTCCCGGTTTATTCTCCGTAGCAATATTGATTGTGTATGTCATAAGATATGTATATTATTCTTCAAGCCTTATTTCCTCTACAGATGCTCCTGCAGGCATCATAGGAAATATATTATCTTCCTGTTCAACCTTAACTTCTAATATGTATGAGCCGACATGCGATCTCATTTTTTGAATTGCTGAAACAAGATCTTTTTTGTGAGTTACTCTATTTGCCGATATCCCATATGCATCCGCTACCTTTACGATATCAG
>PFLF01000104.1:0-1396 GCA_002784505.1 Candidatus Roizmanbacteria bacterium CG_4_10_14_0_8_um_filter_39_9 | reverse complement strand
ACGAGTATCTTTTTTCAAAGAATAATTGTTGCCATTGGCGGACCATACCTAAGAAGCCATTGCTCATCACAATGATCTTGAGTGGTAACTTTTCCTGTGTGACCGTTGCGAGTTCCTGTATATTCATTTGTATTCCTCCATCTCCCGCAATGGTAAATACTTCTTGGTCAGGGGATGCGACTTGTACTCCAATTGCTGCGGGGAGGGAAAAGCCCATAGTTCCCAATCCTCCTGAGGTTATAAATGAATTTGGTTTTTTATAACAATAGTACCGGGCAGAAAACATTTGATTTTGACCCACGTCCGCAACGATAACTGCATTTCCATCCGTCTCTTCCGATAAAGTTTCTATAACATCTTTCATAGTGGGCAGACCATCACCTTTTATTGCTCTTTTTATTTCTGCATGCAATTCCTTTTCCTTCAGTAAGCTAAACGATTTCCTCCATGCGTACCTTTTCTGTTTTTTTATGTGGGGAATCAGCGCATCAAGTGTTGTTTTTGCATCTGCTTGGATTGCTATGTGAGCCTTTACGTTTTTATGCAATTCCGATGCGTCAATATCTATATGTATTATTTTTGCCTGCGGTGCATAGTGAGATAATCTTCCCGTTACCCTGTCGTCAAAACGCATACCGACCGCAATCAAGACATCCGCCTTATTCGTAAGAACGTTAGGTCCCAAGTTACCATGCATCCCCAACATTCCTACGTAGAGCGGATGATTACAAGGAACTGCTGATAGCCCATGGAGCGTTACCGCTGCGGGAATATCCGCTTTTTCCATTAATGATTGTATGGCCTTTTCCGCATGTGCGATGAGTACGCCGTGTCCCACCAAAAGATAAGGTTTTTTTGCATTGTTAATTAACTCAGCTGCTTTTTTAATATCTTCTGTATTTATCGTAGGGTCTTTGGCAAATTTTGGCACCTCAATATTTTCTGGATATTTATAATCAAACATCTCCATTTGTGCATTTTTTGTTATATCTATAACCACAGGACCCGGTCTCCCATGTTGAGCTATAATGAATGCTTTTGCAAGTGCCATTGGGATTTCTTCAGCTTTGGTAACTTGATAATTCCATTTAGTGATGGGAGTTGTTATTCCGATAACATCAGTTTCTTGAAATGCATCTGACCCTAACAGATGTGCCGCTACCTGACCAGTGATACACACCATAGGGATGGAATCCATCATTGCGTCAGCAATCCCCGTTACGAGATTGGTAGCGCCCGGACCTGATGTTGCAAAACAAACACCTAGCTTTCCGGTAACTCGCGCATATCCTTCCGCTGCATGAGTGGCACCTTGTTCATGTCTTACAAGGACATGTTTCAGTTTATCCGCATGATTATAGAGTGCATCATATAGTGGCATATTCGCTCCACCTGG
>PFLF01000080.1 GCA_002784505.1 Candidatus Roizmanbacteria bacterium CG_4_10_14_0_8_um_filter_39_9 | reverse complement strand
TCTTTCCGCGTTTACTTGAGATATCTCCAATGACAACTCCCATGAAGTCATCAGGAATAGTGACCTCCACCTTCATGATAGGCTCAAGAAGGGTGGGGCCCGCTTTTTTAGCACCATTCTGCAAAGCCATGGAAGCTGCGATTTTAAAGGCGATATCTGAGGAGTCAACATCATGATAGGTACCATCAAAAAGAGTTGCCTGGAAATCAACCATAGGAAATCCTAGGATCACTCCCTTTTCTTTTGCTTCAAGCAAACCTTTTTCAACCGAGGAGATAAACTCTCTTGGAATTGACCCACCTTTAATCTTATCGACAAATACAAATCCTGATCCTCGAGGAAGTGGTTCAAGCTTTACAAAACAGTGTCCATATTGACCGTGTCCTCCGGACTGTTTAATATATTTTCCCTCAGCTTCAACTGTTTTGGTAATCGTTTCTTTATATGCAACCTGTGGCTTTCCAACATTAACATTCATTCCCATTTCCCGCTTCATGCGGTCAACAAGAATCTCAAGATGGAGTTCTCCCATTCCTGACATGACGGTCTGATTTGTTTCATGATTTATCTTTACTTTAAATGTCGGATCTTCTTCAGCCAACCGTTGCAGCGAATAGGAAAGTTTTTCCTGATCGGCCTTTGTCCGTGGTTCAATCGCAAGTGAAATGACCGGCTCCGGAAATACAATCTGTTCAAGAAATATTGGATAGTCGGGGTCGGCAAGCGTATCTCCTGTCCGCAATTCCTTCGGCCCAACAAGGGCAACAATTTCTCCCGCATATGCACGATCAATTTCTTCCCGCTGATTTGCATGCATAAGAAGGATGCGACTTACCCGCTCCTGTTTTCCCTTATTAATATCATATATGTATGACCCTGATTCAAGTACGCCTGAATAAATACGAGTATAGGTAAGTTTTCCGACGTGTGGATCAAGTTGAATTTTGAATGCAAGCGCTGCAAATTTTTCATCAGGAATAAGTTTGCGCACCTCGGGTTCATTTGTTTTCGGATGAACACCTTTTATCTCTTTTAAATCTTTCGGTGATGGCAAATAATCGATAACCGCATCAAGTACCGGCTGTACTCCTTTATTGCGAAGGGAGCTTCCACAGTAAGTGGGAACCACATGATATGCAATTGAAGCTTTACGAAGAGCTGCTTTTAAGGTGGGGACATCAATTTCTTCACCATTTAAATATTTTGCAAGAAGTGCGTCATCGGTCTCGGAAATCTGCTCAACCATTTTGGCCCGCATGGCGGTTGCCTTTACTTTTAAGTTTTCCGGGATTTCGATTGTTGTATATTCTACTCCCTGTGGATCTTTATCCCAGACATATGCCTTCATAAGCATAAGGTCAATAGCGCCGGTAAATTCATGTTCCTTACCAATGGGATAGGTCATGATAATTGGCTGTGAACCAAGTCGATCTCGTATCTCATCAACCGTTGCCTCAAAATCAGCCCCCAGCTTATCCATTTTATTAATAAAACAAACACGGGGAATTTTATATTTATCAGCCTGTCGCCAGACGGTCTCTGATTGACTTTGTACACCTTCTTCAGCATCAAATACAACGACACCACCGTCTAAGACGCGCAGTGACCGCTCAACTTCGGCAGTAAAGTCTACATGTCCGGGAGTATCTATGATGTTAATACGCACACCCTTCCAGAACGTTGTTGTTGCTGCCGAAACTATAGTTATACCCCGTTCACGTTCCTGTGGCATCCAGTCCATTTGCGTATCTCCATCATCAATATCACCGATTTTGTAGGATCTTCCTGTATAAAAAAGAAAGCGCTCGGTTGTGGTAGTTTTACCCGAGTCGATGTGTGCAATAACGCCGATATTTCTAATTTTATCAAGAGGGACATTTCGGTTTTTTGTTATGATGGGTTGTGCCATATTACCATTTCAAGTGGGCGAATGCTTTGTTGGCATCTGCTAATTTTTCAGTTTGCACTTTTTTAGCAATAGATGGTCCGGTATTTTGTGCAGCATCGCGTATTTCGGTATAGAGTTTTTCTTCAAAAGTATGAAACTCTTTATTTGACTTGGCGCGTGCATTATCAACAATCCAGTTTAAGCTTAAGTATAGTTTTCGCTCTTTACGTACCTCAATTGGAACAAGATACGAAGCTCCACCCAATCTTTTTGGTTTAACCTCGTGATTTGGGGCAACGTTGGAAAGCGCAAGATGCAGTGTCTTTAATGGGTCAAGGGTATCTTTTTTAAAACGCTCCATTACTCCATATACAATTTTTTCAGCAACTGATTTTTTCCCGTCTTTTGTTATGTAGTTAATAAGTTTTGCAACCTCAAAACTATTGTAAACGGGTTCTGGTTTGACGGGGATTCTTTTATATTGATGTCTTGGCATATGATTAATTATAAATAGATATTAGGCTGTTGCCGGTTTTTTTTTCTCAAATTTAGCGCCGTATTTTGACCTTGAAGTACCACGACCGATAACTCCTGCAGTATCAAATTTCCCTCGTACAATATGGTATTTAACTCCTGGCAAATCTTTTACACGTCCTCCACGGACAAGTACAATCGAATGCTCAGCTAAATTATGACCGACTCCCTGGATATAGGCCGTTACTTCCATTTTGTTGGATAGCCTTACTCTTGCAACTTTTCGCAGAGCCGAGTTTGGCTTCTTGGGGGTCATAGTTCGCACGACAGTACAGACGCCTCTTTTAAAGGAGTTGTTTGTTTCAACGTATTTGCGTTTGAGTGAGTTAAAACTCATCTTCATTGCAGCCGCTCTTGATTTTTTAATCCGTTTTTGTCTCCGTTTTTTCAGGAGCTGGTTGATTGTGGGCATATTTACTTAAAAACTTACTATAATATGTATCGATAAATTCTTTGGTTACCGGAATGAGTCTGCCTATTATAACATTTTCTTTGAGCCCTAACAAGTGATCTACTTGGTTTTTGATTGCTGCGGCGCTAAGTACTGATGTTGTCTGTTCGAATGATGCGCTTGATAGCCATGAGTCAGTATAGATTGCTGCTTTTGTGATACCAAGAATGGACACTTTTCCGGTTGCAGGTTTCCCCCCTTGAGTAATAACCTTTTTGTTTTCTTCTTCAAATCTGATTTTTGAAACAACCTCGTCTTTGATAAGAGATGTGTCTCCTTCGTCTTCAATAGTAACTTTGTCACTCATTTTGCGGACGATCACTTCAAAATGTTTGTCGTGAATTGGGATTCCCTGCGATTCATATACCTTTTGTACTTCATTTACGAGGTACTGCTGAGCCGCCCGTAAGCCCTTGATCGTCAGTACATCATGTACATTCAAGTATCCTTCAGAGAGAGCAACTCCTTTTGCAACGAGGTCGCCGTCTTTTACCTTAAGGCTTTGATTCATGGGAATGGTAAATTCCTGTTCCTTCTGTTCTTTCTCATCGGTTGAAATAATCTTGAGCGTATAGATTTCGCCTTTAAGATCTTCCTGGACAGATACTTTTCCGGTCATTTCAGCAATAGGGGACACCACTTTAGGTGTTCGTGTCTCAAATAGTTCTTCGACCCGTGGCAATCCCTGAGTAACGTCAGAAATTACAATTCCTCCGAAATGTCTTACTCTCATGGTAAGTTGAGTTCCCGGCTCTCCAATTGATTGGGCAGCGATGACTCCAACCGGGACTCCTATTTCAACGAGCTTTCCCGTTGAAAGATCAACTCCGTAACACTTCTGACATGCGCCGAATTTAGATTGGCAATACAGCGCAGATCTTACCGTTACCTTATTTATTTTTGCTTTTTTTATCGCGATTCCCGCTTCTTCATCAATAAGCTCTCCTGCTTTGAGGATAACTTTTTTATTTTCGTCCACTATATCATGGATACTAAATCTTCCCCTGATCCGCTGTTCGAATTTATCTCCGCGCTCATCTTTTGTGGTGATGGTTAATCCTTCTGTTGCGTTACAATCTTCTTCGCGGATTATCATGTCGTGGGATACATCAACCAGGCGGCGAGTAAGGTATCCTGCATCAGCGGTTTTAAGAGCAGAGTCGGTAAGTCCTTTTCGTGCTCCGCGGGCTGAGATGACATATTCAAAAATTGAAAGACCTTCTCGATAGTTTGACTTTGTGGGAACCTCAATGATTTTGCCTAATGGGTCAACAACCAACCCCTTCATAGCCGACAACTGTTTGAGCTGCTCCTTAGATGCACGTGCTCCTCCCGACTTGATAATGATCTTAACCGGATTTTCCTCATCAAGCGCATTCCATGTTTGATCGGCTAAATTTTCAGTTGTTTCAAGCCAGAGTTTATTAGTATAGCGGTGCTTTTCATCAATAGTCAAAAATCCTTGGTCAAAGTTCTTTTGAATTTTTTCAATTTCTTTTTCTGTTGCGTTTACAATAGCTTCTTTTTCAGGAATAATCTTACAATCGAATATTGACGATGAAAGTCCTCCAGCAACGGTTGATCCCCAAAAGCCAATCTCCTTCAGATCATCGATAAGTTCGCCGATTTTTACATTGTCATTGAAAATTTTTGTGGCTTTAACAACAAGCTCTTTAATATCTGATGCTTTAAGTTCGGTGTTAACAAAACGTAATTCTTGGGGAAGACTCTTATTCACTACAATTCGACCGACCGAGGTTTTAATAACACGTCCTTCAACCAGCGCCATAACGGGCTGACGAAGTTTGACCTGTCCCATTTCATATCTGTTTACTCCTTCGTCTTCCGATGATAGGGTAGGAAGCGTTTCATCCTTTGCATCCTTATATGCGTTATCAAAAGTGGTAAGGTAATAAATGCCAAGTGCCATTTCTTTATTTGGAAGCACAATTGGCGTACCGTCTGATGGTTTGAGTAAATTCTGATGTGCCATCATGCGTGTTTTAACCTCTTCAATTGCTTGAGTTGAAAGGGGAACGAAGACACCCATTGCATCTCCATCAAAGTCAGCATTGTATCCTGCACAAACTGCCGGATGCAGTTTAATGACATGGGAATCAGTTAAGACAGGATAGAATCCAAGAATGGATAGCTTGTGAAGGGTTGGAGCACGGTTCAAAAGAACAGGATGATTTTTAGTGATTTCCTCCAACATGTCATAAATGACCGGTTCACGAAGCTCAAGAAAATTTTTCGCACTTTTTATGTTTGGTGCAAGTCCGCGGATTATGATTTCATGGAGCAAATGCGGCTTAAAAAGTTCAAGTGCCATTTCTTTTGGAATGCCGCATTGGTTGATCTTGAGTTCAGGTCCGACTGAAATAGTAGAACGACCCGAGTAATCAACCCTTTTTCCCAAAAGGTTCTGTCTAAAACGTCCCTGTTTCCCTCTCAAAATATCAGATAGTGACTTTTGTACTTTAGATGCGGCACCCTGTGAACGGGATCTCCCTCTTGATTTTTGGAGGTCAAGAAGCGAGTCAACTGCTTCCTGAAGCATGCGCTTTTCATTCCGGAGAATAATTTCAGGCGCTCCAAGGTCAATGAGCTGTTTTAAACGGTTGTTCCGGTTGATAACCCGTCTATAAAAATCATTCAAGTCCGAGGTTGCAAATTTGCCTCCCGGTAGCTGAACTACTGGTCGAAGATCCGGAGGGATAACGGGTAAAACGGTAAGAACCATCCATAAAGGTTGTGTATTTCCCTTAATAAACGACTCAATAATCCGAACTTTTTTCATCAGTTTATTTCT
>PFLF01000095.1 GCA_002784505.1 Candidatus Roizmanbacteria bacterium CG_4_10_14_0_8_um_filter_39_9 | reverse complement strand
TCCTTTAATATTTGGTGGCGTGGTAATAGCTCCAAATAATACGGCGTCGCTTTTCCTGCATTTTTCAACTGTTTCTTCAGGCAATGGGATACCACATTTTTCATATGCTCCGAAGCCAATTTCAGCCTGAACAAAATCAAAGTCAATACTCGTTGACTGGAGAAGCTTAAGGGTCTCATCGATAACTTCGGGGCCAATACCATCGCCCCCCATACTACATATTTGATATTTTCGCTTCATATTCCAAAAAGTTTTTTTAAAGACTTCAATCCATTTTTTTTGAGGTAGGGAATAATTCCTCCCGTCTCATGTAATTTGATCATGAGTGATGGAATAATTGCTTTTATTTCATTTTGCTGCGTAACATTGAAGACTAATTGTTTGTTGATATTAATCGTTAACTCATCTTTAACACCAATATGTTGAGTGTCAACAACTATTGCGAATAGTCCTTGATCAATACAATTACGATAAAAAATTCTCGCAAATGATTTGGCTATAATTGCTTTTATTCCACAAGCCTTAAGTGCGGTAACTGCAGTTTCACGAGAAGAACCACAGCCAAAATTATTTCCGGCAATAATAAAATCGCCTTTTTTAACCATTTTTGCAAATTCCGGCCGATGCTCTATAAAGACTATTTTGGCAAGTTCTTTTGAATCGGTTGTGATATTGTATCTTCCCGGCGTAATCAAATCAGTGTTGATGTTGTTTCCAAAAATCCAATTCATACCATGAATGTACAATTTATAAATATTTTCTTGGGTCAGTGATATGGCCAGTAATTGCAGAGGCTGCTGCCGTTGCAGGACTTGCCAGATAAATAAACGCTTTCGGACTCCCCATTCGACCGGTAAAGTTACGATTGCTGGTCGATACACAAATCTCGTTGTCATATAATACGCCGCCGTGTCTTCCTAAACAAGGACCACATCCAGGGCTAAGAATAATGGTGTTTTTTTTGGTAAAAAACTTAATATATCCTTTTGCTAGAGCCTGTAAATATACTCGCTTCGAGGCAGGAGTAATGATGGTGCGCACTTGTGGATTAAGATCGTGTTTTTGCCACATTAAATAAACAACGTCAAGGTCTTCGATTCGGCAATTTGTACACGATCCGATAAATACTTGATCAACTTTTATTTTCTTCGACTCAAGCTTTTGTACTTCTTCAACATTGTCAATGTCCGGAGGCATTGCAATTTGGGGAGAAAGGTCGGCAACATTTATGTGAATTATTTTTTCATACTTTGCATCGCGGTCGCTTTTTAGGTTACAGTTAAATACATAGGGCCTGCTATTTTCTTTTAAATATGCGGTAGTTTGATAATCCGGGGCGACTATAGCAGCTTTTGCACCCATTTCGGCTGACATATTTGTTAAAGTAAGTCGCGAAGATATATTAAAATTTTTAACGGTTTCACCCCCATATTCCAATACCCGATAGTTTCCCCCTTCTGGCCCGATTCGTTTGGCAGTCGATAAAATGACGTCTTTCGCAAATACCCCTTTTTTTAACTTACCCGTTATTTCAATTCTTATGGTTTGAGGGACATTGAACCAGCAAGTCCCGGTAGCCATAGCAACGGCTGCGTCCGTTGATCCCACTCCGACGGTTAAGGCGCCAAGACCTCCTCCTGTTGGCGTATGCGAATCGGCACCAAGAATCAAATTCCCCGGATTAATAAACCGTTCGGATAAAATCTGGTGACATACCCCATCGGTTGTAATGGTAATACCCTGTTCGTTGGCGAATACCCTAATTTTTGCCTGTAGTTTAGCCATTTGTATGTTTGGCGCCGGAAAAGCATGATCAAATGGAATAAAAATTTTATTTTTATCCCATACTTTTTGCGCAATTTCGTAAAATGGATCTATTGCCCAGGCACAGGTTGTATCATGGGCCATAACTAAGTCAAGCTTTGCAATCACGAAGTCTCCTGCATATACTTTTTTTCCTGCATGTTTCGAAAATATTTTTTCTACAATTGTTTGTCCCATGTTGTTAGTCTAAATTTTCAACTCTGTTTTTAAGATATTCTCTCTTTATTGTTAATTTTGGTAAATGGTAGTGGGCAACAATCTTGCCCAACACTGTTTCTGGCTTGTTTTTTTTGTTCATTTCCATTGCCCGTGACTTAAATTCTAGGGAAATTTCTGAAGCCTGTTCTTGAGTCAAATCATAGTATTCGATTTCTCTCAAATAATAATAAATGAGGTTTTTTCCGCTTAACGGGCCTAAAAATAATTGTTTTTTATCCACACCAAAGTTTTTAAGGTCGTGGGCTTCATAGACATAAGGGTTGTTTAGAACGGCTTTTTGGTGTACTCCCGCGGTATGAGTCCTATTTGTTATTGAGACCGGTTCGGTCGGTGAAACCTGTAACTTTAAAATCGATCCCATGAGCACATTTAATGGGTAACAAACTTTTAGATTAAAGTCTTTACACAAGGTTTTATCCTCATAATACAAATTAAGAAGGAGTCCTGTCACCGAAGTTATTCCCGACCGCTCAGCCATTCCCCATATTGATGTATCTACATATGACGCTCCGCTTTGTATTGCGGTGATCGCGTTGATAAGAGAAAGCCCCCGATCGTTGTGAAAATGACACTCAATATCAACTTTAGGATACCTTTTTTTTAATGCATTGATCGTGTCTGCAACCATTACTGGTGTAGCGATTCCGACTGTATCGGGCATACCAAAGATATCAACCGATTCATAAATCTCATCATACATCTTAAATATATCTTCTATGGGGGTACGAAAGCTGTCTTCGGCGCTGAAACGAAGGTAAATATGGGGATAGGATTTCCTAGTTGCCTTGATAATTTTTGTAACATTGGTTATGACTTCTTCGAATTTCATGCCGTGACTATAGCGCTGTGCATATTCTGTCATACCGATATATAAATTTAATCCATCGAATCCTGCCCTTATTGACTCCTCAATGTCTTTTTGATGACAGCGACAATGAGCAAAAAAACGAATGCCGGAAATCCCAATTGATGCAACATATTTTTTTATCTCAATAAAATCGTGCGCTTCTGATTTACTAACGTTAGGCGCAAAAAATTCAAAGTTTCTTACGCCAAGTTGAATTAACCCAAAGATAAGGGTTTTCTTGTCCTCAATTGTAAAACGATACTTATACGAATCAAACATGAGGGGTGATTGTTGACCGTCCCGGAATGTAGTATCTATAACTCCTTTAAAATTCATATGTTAAATAGGATGAAGTCCGGGAAATTCCAACCCCATTTCTTCCGGAAATCCGCACATTAAATTCATAGCCTGAACAGCCTGTCCCGCTGTTCCTTTAACTAAATTATCAATTGCTCCTATGATAACTAACCGCTTTGAAATAGTATCCATCTCAAATCCGATATCGCAATAATTAGTTCCCTGAAGAATTTTTGGTTCGGGAAAACGATAAAGACCTTGGCGTTCTTTGACAATTCTTATAAAAGGCTCGTTTGCATATTCGGTTCGATAAGCTTTCCAAACTTCTTTCTCGGTTACTCCCTTTTTCGGAATGGTGTGGATGGTTACCAAAAGCCCTCTCACCATATCAATTGCCGTTGCCGATATGGCAACATCAAGACCTTTGGCATAAGCCGATAGCTCCTGAATAATTTCTGCGGTGTGACGATGACCTGATGGCATATAAGATCTGACAACTCCTGCGCGTTCGGGATGATGGGATGACGCAGATGGTTTTAATCCTGCTTGAGAACTGCTCATTTTTGCATCAATAATAATTTTTTCTTCGATAAGATTGTGTTTGACAAGAGGATAAAGTGAAAGAATTGAGACAGTTGCTTCACAACCGGGACCAGCAACAAAAGAAGATCTCTTTATTTCCAAACGGTGAAGCTCAACAACACCATATACGAAATCTTTTAGCATTCCCGGGTTTACATGTTTTTGTTTATACCAACTTTCAAAAGTTGTTTGTTTGTGAAGTCGATAGTCTGCTCCCAGATCGATAATTTTCTTTGCCAATGTTCTTAATTTGGGCATGTATTTCATTGACTCCCCATTAGGAAGAGCGATGAAAAGGAGGCTGCATTTTTTTAGTTCATCAGGGTGGGAAAATACTAGGTCTGTTTTTTTCCTTAAATTTGGATGCATCTGAGAAACGGGCTGTCCGGCGAATTGTCTTGAGGTTACCTGCTCAATAACGACCTTAGGATGAGACAGTAATATGCGGAGGATCTCCCCTCCCGCATAACCTGATGCCCCAAAAATAGATATTTTTATCATTGATTTTTTGCAACTTTAATACAGTATTCAACGATCGCTCCGGAAATACTGGTTTTTGTTGGATTTTCAGAATTTTTAAATTCCGTCGTGTGATTTATTTCGTTAATCTGTAGACCGTCATCTGTTTCAAATATATCCATAGATAAAATTCCTCCTCCGACCGCATCACTCGCTTTTTTTGATATGCTTGCAATTGCTTTTGTAACCGGGCAGTTAGAGGCAATTCCTCCCCGGGCAGTATTTGTAATCCAATGAGGAGAATCACGGTATATAGCACAAATAGTTTCTCCTTCAATTACAAAAGTTCTTATGTCTCGTCCGGGCTTTTTAACATATTGTTGAATATAAAAAGACTTTTGGTGAGGTGAACCTAAAACTTCTTTATGTTCAAGGATCGCTTCAAGCGCATCAATATCATTGATTTTAGCTAACAATCTCCCCCATGAACCCAGCGGTGGCTTGATGACAACGGGAAAGCCCCCCATTTCTTCGACGGCCTTGATTGCTTGAGGAGAATTGAATACCATTGCAAAGCCAGGGGTGGGAACGTGCGCTTTTTGCAACACAAGCGAAGTAACAAATTTATCTTCGCAAATTGCCGCAATTGTTGAGTTATTGATAACTCTGACGTTTATCGACTCGAAAAAATGGGTTGCGTGGGTCCCTTTTACTGTTGAGACGCAGCGCTCAAGGGCTACACCGAAGTTATGTTTGTAAGTTTTTCGATTGAATATCTCATCCCGTACATCAATCAGCTTAATTCCAATATTTCTTTTTTTTGCCGCCTCCAATATTAATTTTTCGTCACCTCTTATGGTTGTGTGTAATAGACCAATAGTTATCATAGATTTATTCTCCCCAGTCTTCCTCGACTTTTGGTGCTTCTTGAAGAGTGGCGGTTTTATTTTCTATTTTCGCAACTACTAGCTTTGAGTGACATTCAGCACAACTAATAATTTCTGACTCCTCGGTGTTTACCGGAAGAGTTACCTCTGCATCACAGATTGGACAAGTGGTTTTTATCATAGATTATTGTTAAAATCTAATTATTAATTTAAGAAACAATAGTAATTGTATTACGAATCTACAATAAGTCAATTTTTTGGCATAATTTGACAAAAAACATAATAAATGTTAAAATTTTAACATTAGTATGATCACAATACCTGAAATTGTGGAAAAAATTGTCAAAGGGTCGCCTTTTCTTGAAGAAGGACTTAATAAAAAGATTGTTAACCTATCTGCTTTAGCACGTATCATTAAGCCTCAAATAGAGACCGCGCTTTATAAAAAAATTGAAAACGGGG
>PFLF01000101.1 GCA_002784505.1 Candidatus Roizmanbacteria bacterium CG_4_10_14_0_8_um_filter_39_9 | reverse complement strand
ATATATAGTGGGTAAGTGAATATTTCCAAACTGTGCGAGATAGGAAAAATAAAAAAACAGTTAAGAGAATAAGTCCTCCAACTTCACCGTCAAATGCATTTCGGATGAGAGCTTTTGTCGGTGTTGCCATGGTAAAGGCAAAAGGAATTATGAATAATACGGTGATGTTTTTAAATTCGCTCATCATTTCAACAGGATATCTCGCCATACCGTTTATCGTGTATAAAAACTCCACAATATTAGTAAGTCGAGGAAACCAAACAAGAAGTGAACAGTATATTAGCCAGATAGAATAAATAACTACCAAACCAAAAATTGACAGGAGAATATATCCCACAACTCCCAAGACCGAGACAGCAATACTTTTCGTTGTCAAAAAAAACAGGAGAAAGGCAATCCCCATTGCAATGCGAACCAGTGCCGAGTAATTGTGTGAGTAGTTAGTAACAAGAAACTGCGCATCAACCGGCTTTAACAGGAGAAAGTCAAGTTCACCCTTATCAATTATCTGGGATAGCCGGTCAAAGTTGCGGGAAAAAAGAAGGTGAAAAACACCAATATTTGTCGTATAAGTTATAGCCAATAAAATAAGCTCATCTTTTGACCAACCGAATGCCGACGTTGTTTTCAAGGTAAGCAGCCCTATCCATATGATCTGAAAAATACCCCACCCAATGGCCGCAATTACATTACTAAAAAAACTGGCTCGATAGACCATGAAATTCATCATGCTGAACCGAAGCAGTGCTTTATAGAGTCTAATATATCTGTTGATCATTGTCCAAGCGCCGTAAATTTATTAATTCCCCTGAACCAAAGCAACCGATTTAGGCCAAATAGTATACCAATCCACAGAAGTTGGATGGATAATATGTAATATATTTGAGTTATTGCGAGCTGACCTTGAAGGGAGATGATGGGATAGTATGCAATGTATGCAAAAGGAAGGGTGTATGATATTTTTTGGACCAATGGAGGAAGGAGATGAATGGGAACAATCCCTCCGGAAAAAATGATTGAAACTATCGTGACAGTCTCAAAAAATCCATGCCGTTCGGTAAACCAAAAGGCACTTAACCCCATATTCATTTTGATAAGAAATGAGATGGAAAAAGCAAAAATAGCCATGAGAATCGTCAATAATATCACGGTAGGTTGAGCGGTAATCATTATTGATAGTTTCAGAAAAGTTACAAAAAAAACAAGAAGTAAGATACCATATGATCCCTGAAGTACCCGGTAGGGAAGCTCTTCAATAAACTTAATCCAAAAATAGGGAAAAGGACGGATAAGATAGCGAACGAGCTCTCCCTGTTGGATGTCTATTTGGGCTACGTCGTCCTCTATGTGGGATGTTAGCATTGCCCCGGCAATGGTTAACAAAAAATAATAGGTGGTAACCGAGGTCATATTCCAGTTTGCCGAAAGGCTGGTATTTTTGAGAGCGCCTGACCAGAAGAGGATAAGCGTCAACGTATTCATAAGGGGGATTAAAAACCAAATGAATGATCTGAGACGATGGTGAAATATTTGTTGAAAATGGAGTGCGATAATTTTAACGAGAAACATGGGATTGTTTGTTGCGTGAAAACAACGAACGAATAATTTCTTCAATGGGAGGTTCTTCGATATTTAAGTCGGCAACAGTATATTGTTTAAGAATATGGGATGCAACCTCGTTTGACTTACCCCGCGCCACCTCAAGCTTAATCTGATTTTCATCATGTGAGAGCACCGTCCCCATCATTGAGAGTTCGTGAATAGGGGGAATGGAGCCTGAAAATATGATGGAGAGCAGTTTTGCATTTGAGTACCTTTTTATTACTTCATCAAGAAGGCCATCAAAAAGAATTATTCCATGATCAATGACAACTACACGCTTACAGAGTTCCTTCACATCATCCATATAATGACTGGTAAGAATGATGGTTGCATGATATTTCTTATTATATTGCCAAATAAAATCCCGTAGTTTTTTTTGCATTACTACATCAAGGCCGATGGTCGGTTCATCTAAAAAAAGAATACGGGGAGAGTGAAGAAGTTGCGCGATAAGTTCGCACTTCATACGTTGACCCAAGCTTAGATTGCGCACCTGGACGTGTATGATGTCCTGAATTCCCATAAGCGAAACAAGTTCATCCAGAACCACTTTATACTGTTTATCCGGCACGCCATAAATTTCTTTATTTAAAAGAAATGATTCCATAGGGGGGAGATCCCACCAGAGTTGATTTTTCTGTCCCATCATGAGAGAGATTTTCCGTAAGAAATCAGGCTTCCGGTCAAATGGAGTGTATCCGGCAACGCGGACCGAGCCCGCGCTTGGTGCAATAAGACCGGATAGCATTTTAAGCGTAGTAGTTTTTCCGGCACCATTTGGTCCAATAAAACCGATAAGTTCTCCCTCTTCAATCGAAAAAGAAATATCAGAAACTACTTTAAATTCGCTATATTTTCGATAAATAAGAGATTTAATTGATCCGAGTAGTCCAGGATCTTTTTTATACAGACGGAAGGTTTTAGTAACTGAGTCTACTTGAATGATAGGCATATATACTATTATATCTATATTTTTGTATAGTAGGTGCTTCTTCCTTTTCCCCTGGAAACAATGAGACCAGCATGTACTAGTTTTGCCAAGTCTCGGGATGCCGTAATTTGGGAAACATCAAACGACCGCTGCACCATTTTATTAGTGAGTTTGATTCCCGGCTGGACTAATAAATTCATGATCAGTTTTTGACGTTCACCGAGATCAAATATTGTTTCCTTTTGAGGATCTTTTGTGTTTTGTTGGGAAAAGGCAAGAAGTGTCTTTTCAAGAGATGAGATCACTGCAATAGCACTATATTCTAACCAAGGCGTTACATTCGCAAGCCCACCCAACCGGGTCAACATATTTTTATACGAAATGAGGTTTGCGTAGTAGTACTCTTCATAGACAGGAAGCCTTCGTACATCATATCCATTCTTATAAAGAAACATATAAAAAACCAGATGAGAAAATTGTTCACTCTTTTGGCTTAAGGGGATGTTGGTGAGGATAAAAAGCTGCGCTAATGATGCTTGAATGACCGGATGTTCGGGGTTTATCTGGACATAGGTGAGGTTTGCGGCAAGTTCTTCTTTGTTACAGGTGAATGATCCGCCACAATATGTTTTATAAAACTGCTGCAGGTCATCAGGAGAAATCACGTTTTTATTTACGAGCCAGTTGTGGTAAAGAAAATCAAATACCCGTTTATATCCTTCCATGAGGCTGGCGTGGGGATGAGGAGTCTGGGATCCGGGTGAAGACAAACTCATGCTAATATTTTCTTGACTGACGAGTATTCCTTGTAGGGCAAGAGTGAAATGAATTCGGGATAGTAAAGATTCCCACTGCAGTTTCAGTTCATCCGCGGGGGATATTGGAGCAAGGAGAATCCGTTGTCTGAGATGATCGATCTTTGTTAAAGATTTAATCAGCATGGATGTCTTTGTATAAGAAAAGCTCTGCATATTCAGAGATAATCTTATCATAATCTCATCATTTTGTAAAGGAGGGATACAATTAAAGCTGACTTGAGAAGCTAAACCCTATTTTTATCTTTGAGGAGGAAACATAAGTTCCTCATCAGCGCGCTTATATGAAAAGATTTCGTCGTCCTTAAACCACAGATGAACTTCTTTCTCACCGTCCTCGACAGAATCAGATGCATGGATGATATTGCGGAGTGGACGAAACTGTGCATTTGCAAGGTCAATCGTGTCATGTGAATAGTCTCCCCGCACGGTCCCCGCCGCGGCAAGAATTGGGATAGTATTTCCAGATAGTTTTCGGACGATCTCAATAGCCTCATGTCCTTCAACGGCGGCAACCAAAACAGGGGATTCCTGAAAGAAGGTGACGAGCCAACCCTTTACTGTTTTACCGATCTCGATGGGATCTTCCGTCCCGAATTGTTTTTTGACATCAATTCCTTTTTTTGCATAGTTGGTGAGTGTCCGTTGTCCCACCTTTCCGTACCAGACATCAGTTGAGGGATAGTGATCTCGGATGGTTTGCTCAGGAGCCTGAAGAAATTTAAAGCCGATGATTGTGAGACCCGTCTGTTCGAATCGCTTTAAAATGGCACCACATAGACCGCGTTGTACGCCGTCGGGTTTAATGATAAGCAATGCTTTTTGTTTATTCATAGTTTTTTACACACCCCTTTTAATTTCCCCTCTCGAGAGGGGATTATGGGGTGTGTTATAAGTACAATCCGTCAACCTCTCTTTTATATTTCGGAAAAACGTGTTTCGGGAACCAATATTCAATTTCTCGATTTGCCTCATCATGCGATCCTGAAGCGTGTATAAATGTTTTAACGACACGATTCAGTGTTGCTGCAAGAATAGATGAATCATAAAGATAGTCGGCATGTATTGACCCGGTAGTTGCCAGAAGTGGTATAGTATGACCTCTTTTTTTACGGACTAACTCGATTGCGTGAGGTCCTTCCCAAACCATGACGATAATGGGCCCCTCTTGCCAGTATTTGATCAGCCGTTCATATACCTGCGATCCGAGTTTAAACGCATCATCGGTTCCGAGAACTTGCTTTACATTAAGCCCACCCTTTTCAAAGCTCGCCTTTGTTTTCTCACCCATCTCTTTTATCCAAGCATTAGTCCCGGGGTAATGGTTCTTGATCACATCGGCCTCTGGCCGAACCATTTTTGCGGCAAGAAGTTTCATCCCCATCCGTTCATACTGTTCGATGATCGTACCCACGAGCGCACGCTTAACCGCATCGGGCTTTAAGATGATTAGAGTTTTTTCTATGGGGAGATTCATATAATTGTTATAACAATTATAACAGTTATAACTCTTTTTTTATAGCTTGTATGATCTGACCAGTAACACCATCAACATCCAGCTCTCCCTCGATATTCACCCATTTTGTCCATGTCTGGTTTTTCACAAGTTGTTCATATTGTTTATACGTCTTGCGGATGAAAAGATGGTCCTTTTCCCGTCTGTTCTTCTCTTTTTGTTCGCCGAACTTTCGCGAGATCGCGAGGTCCGGATTTACGTTTAAATAGAAAACCATATCGGGGACTTCAATGCCAAAATCTTTTGCAAACGTTAATTCTTTTTCCAGGGGGACACCTTCAAGGGTTTGAAAGCAGAGAGTTGTTGAAAAATACCGATCGGCAATGAGCACCTTATTTTTTCGTTCCTTCTTAATAAATTCACGGTCGGATAAAAACTGCATGGAGTAGAGAAGAAACTGCATCTCGGGAGTCAGGTCCTTGTTATTATATAGAAATTCTTTGATAAACTTGCCCACATTAGCCTCATAGTTAGGGTATTTGATGAATGAAAAGTCAATTCCGTCTTTCTTGAGCCATTTTTGCAAATTTACCGCTTGTGTCTCACATCCCGCTCCGTCGATGCCTTCTATTACGATAAACATATAATCGTTATAACAATTATAATAATTATAACGATTATAACAATTATTCTTTTTTTATGGATGGCGGTTATAAGAGTTTGCCTTTCTTCAAGCAATCTGAGATAGTCTATGATTTTACAGTTGTATTTTGTGAACGCTATATTGATAAACGATCGCGTACTACCGACCAGATGGTGCAGGCTGCTTGTTCAGGCAAACAAAACATAGCTGAAGGATATATGGAAAAAAGTATTGAAAGTAAGATTAAATTGATAAGTGTGGCCCGTGCTTCACTTGAA
>PFLF01000068.1 GCA_002784505.1 Candidatus Roizmanbacteria bacterium CG_4_10_14_0_8_um_filter_39_9 | reverse complement strand
GTTACTATATCTTTTTTACTCGTTTCTGAGTCGGTAATAATCGCGTCATACGACTTAAGGACCTGTTTATTTACCCACGTAGCAAGCTCACCTTTTATGCCGACTGGAAAATCATCAGGGTACTTTAATCCAATAAGGTCGTGTATTACCGCAATCTGACGATCGGTAACCCTTTTTATATGCCGCGGATATTGAAAGAAGTTGATAAACGGGTTTATAAAGATCCCGTGCGTAGGAATTGATTTAATATCCTGGGTAAATATCCAATGAGGTTCGGCAACCTCTCTGAGGATCTGCAAATACCGGCCAATCCCGCGAACGCGACTTAAAACATCAAGAGGCGTGGGATCGTATACATAGACAGGTGGTCTCATGTCCTTATTGTAGCAGAACTAATCTGTCAGGAAACCTTTTCAAACTTTCCATCCAGATGGAGATAATAAAGATCTACTTTAAGAGTTGGGTACTTAGCCCGAACTGCCTTTTTTGCCTGATGAAGGTCGGTTACATGGCGCTTATACGTTGACTCTTTTCCATATGCTCCGCAGTCTTCATGGTGGATGAAAATTGCCTTTTTTGTGTGATGAAGCCGTACGGAAATACCAAGCTGATTCATAATGGTTGGTAAGTCCTTTGTTACTCCGGCAAACCCAACCATATCATATAGTTTTCCTTTTAACGTGGTATTGGTAAATCTTTTAATATATTTCTGGAAGCGGAAATCTATACAGGTTACAACAAATGCATCACAGGTGTGGGACATAGGTTAATAGAAATAAATAAGATTAATTATTATAACCAACTATTTGTAAAAATGCAATGAGCCAAGGGTTGATTAAATAAGGGAAGCAAGCCAAAAGACAAGCTCGAGATCGTTCATTTTTTTTATTTCTTGATTTCCTTTTGTCGATTGACGTACTAAGTTTGTTACCGCTGTTAAAGGAATATTTTTGTACCCATATGTCATCAGATTGGGATTGTCGGTTAGATCATCAACGATTTGTTCACGATCAGGAAGCCTTCCCACAATTTCTTGCAACATGTGCCATCTGGGAAAATATTTTTCAAAGTCTAATTTGGTGCCCTGCAAAATAAATTTTTTGGGTTATAAAACAATGATGCTGTCATTTCGCGAATGATGTCTATATGCCACCAAGTATTTATTCCCTCTGCTTTGATTTTCTGCCTTATTACATCAGGAAGAAGCTTCTCATTTATTGGTATGCTACCAGCTCCTATTTGGAGTGCTCTTCTGGTATATTCATCATTATTGAGAGATCGTTCATATCTCATGCCGTAACGAAGCATTTTCAAGAATTCAAGAAAAGTGGTCTCTGGGTCCATTGAACCGAACTCTTTTTCTGCTGAAATAGGTTTCGAAATATCTTTTAGTTGATCCTGTTCTATTGATAGCCACAATTCAGGTGCCGTTCTAACAATCGCCCCACCTCTGTCCTCAACGGGAATAATATATTGATTTTTATCATTCCAACATCCTGCCATTGCTGGCATAAACACTCCGTTAACTGCAGGAATACCGTGTTGGTTTAATTTTTGTGCCCAGTTGGAGATACTCGTAGGAAGATCAAAGTTGGTATGTACGGGCACTATTGTTACAGGTGAAAAAATTGTGTTATTTGAGTGAACTGTATTGGGGGCGGTGCGGGTATCAGTACTACGTATGGCATCGGGGAGAAGATTAGGATGGGATGAGAGGCCAATGTTAATAAACTCAGTGACATTTTCTGACGTAAATGGATTATATTCTGAGATCTGTCCTTCGTGTCCTACGAACACAATGTCTATGTGCGGTATACCGCTGTCTCCATATTTTCCGAATACAAACTTAATACCCGGTTGAAAAGAATCAGCGAATGCGTCAGTATTGTGTCCGGGATTTGTTTTTGACCACCCCTCCTGCATGCGCGCATTTGGCATAAAAAGGTAGATGGTTGTTGTATTCCCGTCTTGGTGTCTGATGGTCTGATCCGGGGGGAAGTTCATTCTTTTTGGAGACCTAAAACAAGACCTTGTCCCCAATTGTGAAGCTGTTCAGGAGCAACATTCACTCGTCCATCAAGATCGGGACCATTCACAAGCTTTCTCATAACAGCTCGATTTATCTGTATACGATCATGCAGATGTTTATTTTCAAGAGCCATGAGCGCTTTTTTTTATTGCTCCAAAGAGGATCAATACGGCCAATCGTATTAAAAAGAAAAGCTGAGAGGGGTGTTGCGTAATGCAATCTAATTTTTTTTAATCTTTCAAGTTGGGTATAGTCACGCTCTATATCAACAATGCTTCCCCGGTGGGTCCAGGGAAGGTATTTTGTTGTGAAGTGGGCGAGACTATATCCGCGAAATGCAATTTCGGCACTGTCTGGAAGCGCGCTTTCAAACAGTTGCAACCCTGTCTTCTCAAACTCCTCAAATAACTGCGGGAGTGGAGAGGCATAGATATCCGCAATACCGGTTGACCTAAAATAACCAAGCCCTAAACGACAAATGCGAAAAAAACGATGATAAAGGTATTTGGACTCCATGGGGACAATTTTCGTGGGAAAGTAAAACATCTTTATGTGGCCATGGCACTTCTTTAAATTTCCCTCCCGTCAACAGATTCATTTATGCCCGATCCAAGTGTTGTGACAGTTCACGAATATGGGACATGTTAGTTTATTTGAAACCCCCTCCCTTTTTTTACCCGGATAATTATTGACGGCACACCACATCTTCTCATAGATTGCCTTAGGCGCGAGAAAAGTTTATCGATTGCCCAGTCGGAATATTGTTCAATCCATTTCTCCTTCCAGAGAGCCCTTGCAATAATTTCACGTGTTACTAAAACACTTTTTCTATTCAGTAAAACCATTAAGACGGTTGCTTCCTGTGGTGAAAATGAAGACGACACATTCCGATTTTGGTAGCGGATTGTCCCATTAACAATTGAAAGTTCTTCGGCTCCAACAGATGCTTTCAGATATGGCAAAATACATAAAGGGGCAATGCGGTTTTGTACACCAACTTGTTGGATGAGACCGATTTTAGAAAGATATGAATATATTTCTCCCAAGTGTTTGTTTGAAGCCTTCGTAATAGTAGAGATAAGTGTTTTTTTCTCTTCTTGTGAGAGGCAATCGAGGATTGCATTGATGCGAATTTTTATCCCTGGTGTTTGGGAAATTTGTTCTTAACCGGTCATTTTATAATCCTTAACACAACGAAGAGCCTCACGAAGCAACCAAAGGGATCCACCAAACTCATGAGCAAGCTTTTTAAATAAGGCCACATCTTGTTTGACGCCCCAACTATAAGCTAGCTTTTTAAGAAAAACAAAACTTTGTTCCGAAGAATAAAGAGGGAAATATAAAATGTTTTGAAGTAACTTGTCACTCTCTTTAAATATCTGTTCATATGCGGGAGACGCAAACACATTTTGTTCAAAAAATACCAAAACAGTAACCTTCCGATAATGAAGGATACAGGATTGAAGTTGAGCAAGCAACTTCGCCAACACATCAATTTGTACGGCATGTGCCTGCAGAACAAAAATATGAGGCTCTTTTCCTTTGAGAATAATGTCTTCGCACTACTTGTTCAGCCTCTCACTTTTAAGATTAGTAATTTTTTCCACAATTAACTGGAGAGAGTCATTCTGTTCTAGGTCAACAGTGACAAAATGACGCTTTTTATAATATGGTCCTAAAAGTAACTTAAGAAGGGGGGTCTATCTAGAAAACAACTCATGTAATAGGCAATCTTACAACATGGATAGCAAAGCGCAATTGACGACTCTCCCCGAAGAATAGGAGAAAGAATAATACGGGCCTGTTTAACAATCTCTGTGTCAGAAATATGCAGCATTCTTGACATATTACGTAAGGTTATATCGAATCCTGACAATAAACACAATAACAGGAGGCTAGAAGGGTCCAATTTTATTTGTCAGGTTATCGTCAAGCGTAAACATCATACACCCTCTACAATAAGCAACATATGATTAACCCAACCCATCATAAAATCATTATAAATGCTCTTGAAAAAAAAGCACATTCGCTTGGAAGAGCCACGGCATGGTTCCAGTATGTCAAGAAGCACAAGAAGTCCGAGGGCTATCGGTTTCTTGCTCACAAGGGGGCGCAGATGCGGGTTCTTGAAGATGTTATGCATAGTCTTCAAGGCAAGCTTCCCGGTATGACGGAGGGCGAGGTCGCAGATTTCATTGCCCAAACGGTAAACAACGAGTGAGATAAACAATATGTGCTGAGTTTGTATTTGAAATACCCATGGGTTTTGTATAATGGGAGGGTATGAAAGATATTGTGTTTCTGTCTGAAAAAATCCATGATGTTATTGCGGCAAATAAACAAAAATGCGCTTCTATTTTCCCAACAATACCAACCGCTGAAGACCTGAGAATACTGTTTGCGTGTAGCAAAAATTATGGTTTTGAGATAGATGCGTCACTTATTCAACCCGATAATGTTACTGGCCGGATGCATCAAGGGGCAGTTTTAATCATACATGGCCCCTATACCATTGTGGATGATTTTCAGGTTACGGCTTCAAAAGGGAACGTCGTTGTCCATATGCAGATTCAGCAGGACACCCTATTTAAAGAACGGATAAAATGGTTGTCAAGCCATCTTATTGAAAAAAAATTAGTTTCTCTTTTTCCGGGATGCGATAGCGAATACCTTTATGAAATCCTTATCGCAACGGGAGATCTCATATTTGAAGAGGACATATTTCATTACAGTAAGGGACTGCCGATGTATGAAGTATGGTTTGGAGAAAACGGCGAGTTTGAGGTAAAAGATCTGGGAATGGCATAATAGTTATCAGTTCTTTTTTCATATGATATTAGGTCCTAAATTACTCTTACAATTAGTTAAAGAAAAGAAGTTGGTGGAAGGGTTGGGTGAGCGTGATTTGAAAACACCAGAAGGCGCCGGGTTTGATCTCCGACTTGGTGAAGTGTATAAAATCTCAGGCCATGCATTCCTTGGTATTACTGAGCGGGAAACCCCGACGGTTGAACTTGTTACCAAATATGAAGAGGGAAAAAAGAACACCATTACCATAAAGCCGGGAGATTATTATCTTGTCTCAACTATGGAAAAAGTTAACCTTCCTCTTGATATTACCGTCAACTTCAAACCCCGCACCACGACATTCCGATCAGGATTAAACCTAAGAACAGGAAACGGAGCGCCCGGATATTCTGGTAAACTGACGTTTGGTATTAAAAATGAAGGCCCCATTGAGGTCGTTATCGAACTGGGTGCCAGGTTTGTCCATGCACAGTTTGAGTGGGTTGACGGGGGAGGAAATCAATATAAAGGGCAATGGCAGGGAGGGAGAGTGACAACGGAAAAAAGGGAGAAGCAGATTTAGGAAATTACCAATTACAAATAAACAAATAACAAATCAATTTCAAAATTCCAATTACAAAATGTTTTGAATTTTGTGATTTGTAGTTGATTTGTGATTAGTAATTTGACATTTGTTATTACATCTATATGAACATTCATCCTGAAAATCAATATTTAAATCTCATGAGGGATATTCTCAATCACGGAATCCGTAAGGTTGACCGCGGAACGGGAGACGCTTCATACAGTGTTTTTGGAAGACAGGTTCGGTTTGATTTATCACAAGGTTTTCCGCTTCTCACGACAAAGAAGGTCTACTGGAAGGGAGTACTGCATGAACTTTATTGGTTTATGTCAGGCCAATCAAATATAAAATATCTCATCGATAATAATGTACATATTTGGGAT
>PFLF01000063.1:528-6220 GCA_002784505.1 Candidatus Roizmanbacteria bacterium CG_4_10_14_0_8_um_filter_39_9 | reverse complement strand
TTTTTCTTTTGGATGTCCGTTACTTCACTCGAAAATACATAATATTTTAATGTTGTGTAATCGTACATTGGTGATCCAAAATCTAATTGTTTTCCTGTTTTTTTATCGACTATGTATAAATCAACAGCACCACCTGTTGGATGTCCGGATACCGATGGAACTGCTACAGACCTGTGGACCGCTTCATATAATTCATTTGGATCTGGATAATACTTTTGACACTCTATAGCAAGTCGCTTGAGAAACCTCATCGTTTGAATTTGGAGGGTTCGATAACCGTACGCCACATACAAAGAAAGTTTTTTGTCAATACTTTGTAGTAGCTTCTGTGCATCCGAAAGGCGATCATATACATCTTTTCTTACCAGAATATTATTTCCGACAAATTGTTTCATATCCTGTATTTCAGGTTGATAACCATTCGGGATATTTATTATCTTTTCAAGCGGCTCGTTACTCTCTCTAGTTTGAATGTTAATCAAATCCGAATATTTCACCATTGAGTCTTCGAGCAGCTTTGTTTTTTTCATAGTTTATATTACTTTTGTAAAGAATATCCTTCTATCTATTTCTGGTTTGCCACTTGTTCTCATTTGTTCAACCATCTGCTCCATTCCTTTAACTTGGGTAAACCCGAGTTCTTTGTACAATCTTTGTGATTCATCATTCTTTTCTGATGTGCGCATGAGAACAGTTGTACCTTTAGGGAAGGACATTAGTCGTTCATTTATGAGCGCTTTTCCTACCCCTTTTTTCCTCCATGGTTCAAGCACTCCCAAGTCGGCCATATACTGTGTGGATTTAAAAGGTATCCCAAATCCAACTGCGATCTTTGCTATTTCGTCTCTTTTGGAAAGAGGTAGTGAAGCACCAAATCCAACAAGCTCGTCCTTACTTCGAGCAAAAAAAAGCGTTCCGTCTTGCTGATACTCCATAAAATCGGACATCACTTCTTCATAAGAAAACACCTCATCATATAGAGACCCTCCAAAAACTGCGTTATATGCATTAAGCAGCTCTCCGTTTGCCAAATACACATTTACTTGTTCCTTTGTAATAGCTCTTTCGACGGCAATTGGTCCACTGTTTGTTTGGATGAGTACACCAGTATTTAATATTTCAACGGGACCTTGAATTTGGGCGTACTTAAACTCTTTCCCGTCATAATTCACAGATACTTTGATAGGTTGTCCTGAAGGTTGAATTATCGGTTCTTCAACTACCGATTTCCCGGTTTTTTTTGCGAGAGCCATACCGACTGCGGTTGTTCCACTTCCGCAAGCAGTTTCTAAAAAAACAGTGTCTATTTCTTTCACATAAACAACAGGTACAATCTCAATGCCTTTTTTTGTTTTTTTTGCAAACATTACGCCAGCTGCAGGTCCTTCATCCAATCCATTTCTGCGTATGATATCCATGCCAATTGCCTTTATTTCCTCTTCATTTCTTCCTTCAATCTGAGTCGTATTCCAATCAACATATTGGGTGATGCCCTCCATATACACCGTGCTGTTTTCAGGATAGGCAAGATCTGTTTGAACCCGTTCAGGATCAGAGTATATTGGCATCTGTGCATATGATTCGCCGTTTTCTGCTACTCCTGCGATTAGCGATTTTTCGACTCCACTTACTTTGATTTGAATCTGACCGGGCTTTCCTTTTAATGCCAAATACGCCGCATATCTTGTAGCATTACCGCAAAATTCTCCCCCCGCCATCATAAGTTCATAGTTGTCAGGTGCAAAGTTAACAAAACCCACTTGCTCAATAGGGCTTGGAGACTCAGGACCATATAGAGACATAATTTCAGCATTGATACGTTTACGCTCAAGCGGATCCCGGACTATACCTAAAATAAGGGATGTATCATTTCCTCCAGGTCGTCCATTGATATAACCATATTGTTTATTTGATCCTGCAAGCTCTGCAGGCTTTAATTGTGGTTCCATAATTTTTTTCATAAAAATAGATAATGTAATAAGGGTTTAGGGGGCTATTAAAAAACCCGCCTTTAAAAGCGGGTGTGTTGGCAGGTTAGAGTATTAATTTAGTCCAACATGCAGTTATCCCGCTTTGTATGCGGGTGATGGAAGATGGAATTAGTAGGGACAGGTTTAAAACCTGTCCGTATATCAATGATCGTTTTCATAAGCATGTCAGTATGGTACCACACTAATATAACATTGTCAAGACAATTTTTACATTGTTGCATAAAATGCTTTAGTATATCGATATACTAAAGCAAAACCACTCCGGGGATGTATGCGCGTATGATACAATGTGATCATGAAGAGGCTTCAAGATGATTTTGCTAAGGCAACTCCTTACAAGGCAAAAGATAAAAAAGAGAAACAACTAGTGTGTGTTATAGCCTCTTTAAAATCGGAACAAGATGTTGCAAACTTACTTCGTGATTTATTGACGGTCTCCGAGATTCATGAATTTGCCAACCGCATAGAGATGGTCCGACTTTTAAAACAGGGGATTTCCTATCAAAAAATAGCCGAAAAGACAGGTTCTTCAACTACCACCGTCACCCGGGTAGCACATTGGTTATTCCATGGTTGCGGCGGATATCAGAAGATCGTTGACATTCTTAACTGATTCTTCTAATATGGGGGTATGGACACAAAAAAAGCTTTTCTAACTCTCCTTGCATGCTTAATAATTGCAGCTACGCTCATCATTAAATTCTGGCCACCGAAAACTGCACCCACTCCTCCCGGATCAAACATCTCAGAAATCACCCCGCGATTTAACACATTTAAGACATTTGCCACCGATCAGGAATTTATTGATTACATGGCCTCAAGTGCTCGAGGAAGTGTAAATTATTCAGGAAGAGCAGTGATGATGGATACTAAGGCACCTGGCATGCCACTTCCTGTAACCGGGGGAGGAGCTGCGGAGAGTAGTGTGGATCGAGTTTCAGAAACGAACACCCAGGTATTTGGTATAGATGAGCCCGATATTGTAAAAACTGATGGGACTACTATCTATTATTCTCGGCCCTACATCAACGACTATCCCGTAAAGAGGATTCAACCGATAATGGAGAAGCCACTTGCGCCTGAATTATTAATGCAACGGGTTGATCCGGGTCTTATGCCGGAACGAAATCCGGAGATCATTTCAAGAGGGGGAATTTCTATATTTAACACATCACCTCCGGGGACAATCTCGAGCAAAAAAACGATGAACATGTCAGGCGACATGCTTCTCTCCAATAACACTTTGGTAGTTTTTAATGAGAGCAATTATGCAAAAAGAACAGTTACGGGCTTTGACATCTCAAATCCTCAAAGTCCGCAGACATCCTGGAAAATTCCGTTAAAAGAAAATGTAACACGTGTAGCTGCAAGATTATTGAATGACAAATTATATCTTGTTACAAAAACATATCCACAATCAGGCCATCCTTGTCCCATTCCCATGCTTGATATCAGTGGAAGTCGTGGATTTATTCCTTGTCGAGAAATCCATCGTCCGCCGATGCAAGTAAGCGCTGATTCCGTCTATACCGCATACAAGATAAATGTGGATGACGGCGGAATAGAGGATAGTGTTTCGTTTGTCGGGTCATCCAACAAGGAGACGGTATATATGTCAAAAGACGCGCTTTACACCGGGTACTACTATTCAGGAGACATGGTCAAGATTATGTACGGATTTGTACTTGAAAATAAAGATATGTTTCCTGCAACAGTTTCTCAAAAGCTTGCCAAACTTAAAGATTATGATATAAGTGAAGGGTCAAAGCTCAGTGAGTTGTCGATGATACTTTCAAGCTATACTTCCACGTTTGATGAAGATAAACGGGTGGAATTTGAAAGTAATATGCAAAATAGGATGAAAAAATTTATGAAGCTTCATGCACGGGAACTTGAAAAAACGGGCATTGTTAAAATTAACCTTGATTCATTCAGTGTTGCGGCAACTGGCGACGTGCCGGGAAAAACTCTTAACCAGTTTGCACTCGATGAATATCGGGGCAATCTGCGCATCGCAACAACTGTTGGTCAAAATAGTTGGTTTGGCCAATTTGGGCAACTTACGCAGTCGTTTAGCGACGTATATGTGTTGAATGGATCTCTTAAACAACTTGGCTCTGTCCTTGATCTGGGTAAAACAGAACGGATTTATTCGGTCAGATTTATTGCTGATCAGGGGTATGTTGTTACATTTAGACAAACTGATCCACTATATGTTATTGACTTGTCTAATGGATCCGATCCCAAAGTAACAGGTGAGTTGAAAATTCCTGGTTACTCGGCATACCTTCATCCGTTAACCGAAACAGTGCTACTGGGGGTTGGGAAAGAAGGTCAGAACGTGAAACTTTCTCTGTTCGATGTATCAGATCCTGAAAACCCAACTGAGCTTGACTCATATATTCTGGATGAATATTGGTCTGAAGCTCTTGATAATCACCATGCATTCTTAGCAGATGATAAGCACAAAGCGTTCTTTATTCCCGGATCCAAAGGAGGCTATGTTTTCAGCTATGAAGGTAACCAGATAGCTATGAAAAAGGCTGTCTCTGATGAGCAGGTTCAACGTGCACTGTACATCAATAATTATTTGTATGTTATCGGGAATAGCAGAATTGTTGTACTTAACGAGAATAACTGGACAGTTGTTAAAGAATTAGATTTATAGATTGAGCAGATTCTGTCACTCATTTTATCCAATCTTGGATGTAGTATTTTTTTCCCTTAAGATTTTTAGGAAGGTATTCTTGTTCTATCTTTTTCCCCGTCTCGCGTTCAACCTTCCAGGGATATCTTGTGTGTCCTTCTCCGTACCCTAACCCTTTCATTACTTTATTTGAAGCGTTTCGAAGATGAAGGGGGATAGGATCAAGACTTTGTTCATCAATATCTGATAGCGCTTGCTGAATTGCTGAAGTTGAGGCGATGGATTTTTTTGCGGTTGCCAGATATGTTGCAGCTTGTGCAAGGATCAATCCCGCCTCTGGCCATCCGATCATATGGACTGCCTGCATGGCGCTCGTTGCAACAACGAGCGCTGTTGGCTGCGCATTGCCAATATCTTCACTTGCAAATATCACCATGCGCCGGGCAATGAATATCGGATCTTCTCCTGCCTTGATCATCCGCGCCAGATAGTGAACCGTAGCATCAGGATTTGACCCCCGCATCGATTTTATAAATGCGGAGATGGTGTCATAATGCCAGTCGCCTTTTTTGTCATAATAAATTGCCTTACGTTGAATCGCCTCCTCGGCAACTTTGAGCGTTACAATTTTACTCAAACCAGCTGCGAGTTCGACTGCATTTATTACGGTTCGTGCATCGCCATTGCTGCTTTTTGCAAGATGATCTATAGCGTCAGGCGACCATTTATGTTTCGGATATATTTTTATTGCGGAGTGAATGATTTCTTTTATTTCCTCATCAGTTAGAGCATAAAGAACATACAGTTGGCTTCTTGAAATAAGAGGGGCGATCACTTCAAATCCGGGATTCTCAGTGGTTGCTCCGATGAGAATTATCGTGCCGTTTTCTACATGGGGAAGAAATGCATCTTGTTGCGCCTTATTAAATCTATGGATTTCATCAATAAACAACACCGTTTGTTTTTTAAATAGGTTTTGTTCACGAGCTTTTTTTACAATTTCCCGAACTTCAGCAACTCCACCGGTGACTGCTGAGAAAGATATAAAGTCTGC
>PFLF01000063.1:0-322 GCA_002784505.1 Candidatus Roizmanbacteria bacterium CG_4_10_14_0_8_um_filter_39_9 | reverse complement strand
ACACACCCCCGGCCCCTCTCGAGAGGGGAGATTGAGTTGTGCAGTGCTTTTTTAATCCCCTCTGAAGAGGGGATTGAGGGGTGTGTTGAAGCGTGTTTTTTAATCCATGAATCAATCATTTCGACAACTTCAACAATATTATTTTTTACCTGTTCATCAGTAAACCTAAGAAATTTTACCCCTGAACACTCCAACCTTCTTTGTCTTTCTTTATCGTACTCATATTTCCCATCATGACTTATTCCATCAACCTCGACGGCTAGAAACAGTTCATTACAAAAAAAATCTACTACAAATCTATTCATAGGTTTTTGCCGGTGGA